>CAZFNT010000395.1:0-2044 GCA_964520315.1 uncultured Gemmatimonadota bacterium | reverse complement strand
TCACGCACTCGCCGCTACACTTACCAAGTCCTGCACTGGGTTGTACAACATCCAGACGGTATCGGACCCAGGGCTATTCATTGCGATTTCATACGATGGTGACGGTGGGTGGCCTTCCAAGGCAGATTCCGGTGGCGATCTCTCCGCCGACCCATAGTTGCCGCGACCCCTGGGGCTAGCGCGCCCCATCCGCGCGGTGTCCAGGTCGGTTTGGACCACCCTGCGGGGGCGTGAGATGCGGATATCGTCCACGTACGCCTCGCCCCCCGTGCTCGTCGGGATGGCGAAATAGGTCGAGCCCCACATTTCTTGGTTGTCGTCCGGTACCCGGATAATTCGCTGCCCGTCGATGGTGACGGTGCTCGAAGTGCCGCGTGAGTTCCACTCGAGTTCATGCCAATCCTCCAACGAGATGCTCATCTCCACCCGCGCCACCTCTTCGGGCGGTTCGCCTACATTGCAGCGGAGCAGTTGGGCGTCATCTGCGGTCAGGTGAAGGCGGTAGCCTCGGTCGAGCCATTGAACCCAGCGAGTCTGAACCGAGAGCGTCCCCTCCCCCAGAGCGAAGCGGCAAGCCAGATCGTAGTCCCAGAGAGGCTCGACGATGAGGGCGGCGAAGTCCAGGTAGTCGGCCGGCCCCGGCTGCATTTCGACGCGTCCATGAAGCGCATCGTTGGTATCGTTTTCCGAGACCACGGTCCAACCGGTGCGGTACTTCGAGAAAGTGATGTAGCCTTCGACTTGTGCCTGATCTTCCAGATCGGCGGAGAAGAGAGTGTCGGTCGGTTGCCGCCACCGAATCGCATCCATCTCGCGCCCGATCCGCAGGAGATCATCCTCCAAGCGTTGCGCCTCTCCCGTCAGGGAATCGGCCAGATCGTTCCCTTCCTCCGGGTCGTCGGCAAGATCGTACAGCTCGTTGTTCTCGGAGTGCACGAGCTTCGACGCCCGGTGAATGAGCTTCACTTGCCCATCCCAAATCGACCGGAAAACCCGACCGGTGTCGATCGAGCCCCAGGGGCTGGGCGTCTGGATCAGGCTAGATCCTTGCGCCTCTTCTAGCGCAGGTAGCCCAAGGACATCGAGTGTCGTTGGGAGTAGATCGATCAGGTCCGGATTTCCCTCGTCGATCACGACATCACGAAGCGGGCCGAATTCCCTCTGCCAGGCTTCGGGCAGGATCAGAATGAGCGGAACGTGAGTGTTGCCTTCGTAATGATCGACATGGCAGAAATAGTAGCCGTGATCACCGGCCAGCTGCTCACCGTGATCCGAGGTGATCACTACCAAGGTGGTCTCGCGCAATCCCTCCTCATCGAGCATCTCGAAGAGCTGGCGAATCTGGTCGTCCATAAGGCGATCAGGCCATCGTACTGGGCGACGTACCAGTCCATGCTGAGAATGCCGTCGATGACTTGGTGCGTTCTCATCCCGGCCCGACAGTCCAATTCCTCGGTCAACTGCGGCACATCACCGAGGCCGCCATAGTACGCATCATCCACGAAGAGGCTGTCGAAGGGAGAGGGGCAGTCGTACCTCGAATGAGCCGCAATGGGCTGGGCGTGGATGAAGAAGGGGCGGGCGGCCGGGTCCCGGACGACGCCTTCCATCTGGTCGGTCAGCTCCTGATCCGGACGCGTGCTGACGTAGGAGAACTGGAAATGCCGCCGGGCTCTGCCCTCGGGCTCGAGCATCGGATTGCTCGAAAACATGTGTGTGCTGTACCCCTGATCCGCTAGAATGCCGGCGAGGTTGGGAAACACGCGGGGAATCGCCAGAGCATCATCTAGCACTTTGTGTGTTTCGACCGTCAATCCCGTGAGGATCGAAGCGACGCTCGGCCACGTCCAGGTGCCGGAGGAGTGCGCGCGACTCCAAGCCACTCCTTCGGTAGCGAGCTGGTCGACGAAAGGCGTGGTCTCACGCTCATAGCCGTAGAGGCTGAAGTGATCGGCCCGAGTGGTGTCGAGCACGTAGAAGATCACATTGTGGCGCTTCAGGATATCGGGTGGGCGATTTTGAGTGATTCGGGATAGAGTTCGAG
>CAZFNT010000394.1:0-4413 GCA_964520315.1 uncultured Gemmatimonadota bacterium | reverse complement strand
CTCTTCCGCCACGCGCACCCATCACGATGGATCCGCGCCGCTCCCTTTGGCCGAAAGCTCCCCCACTCGTGCCGCGAAACCGCGCTTGACCTTGGCCATCGTCTCGAACCAATCGGCGATGTCGAGGAAGCCCTCGGCGCGAGCGGTTCTGGCCATATTCGGGTAGACCGTCTCCCCCTCGTCGATCTCGCTGGCTATCAACGCATCGAGGTTCTGATCGGTCTCGCCGATCGGCAGCCCCGTGACCGGATCTCCGACCCCGCGGATCAGATCGAGATGCCCCTGGGCGTGAATCGCCTCAGCCTCGGCGAGCTCTCGCAGAAGGGACGCAGCGTTCGAGCGCCCCTCGATATCGGCCATCGTCGCCAGATAGAGAAAGCGCTGCGCCGAGCGCGAAGCGACATCGAAGGCACGCCTCAATCGCTCATGGGTCGCCGATCCCTTGAGTTCCGGTGCCTGTCGAATGGCGTCTGTCGTGTTCATTTATCTCCGAAACACCAAGTCTAACCCAGGTCGCCTCCAAGATGTTGCAGCCACGGCAGCTCCGAGCCATCGGCCGCCACCCATCCCCCGCGACCGAGACAGCGCGCGCGCGTCAGGGAGCGGATCGGCAGCTCCTCCCCCAACCCCGCCGCGATCTCGGTCAGCGTCGCGAAGCTACCCCCCTCGGCCCCTACCATCTCGACGAAACGCTCGAGAGGTCTCGGGTCGATCAGGGCATCCACTTCGGGGTGAGCGGCATAAACCAGAGGGGGAAGAGGGTGGGGAAGCGATATTAGAAATCGTACCATCCCCGCGAGTGTAGAGGCTCGATCCCCGCTTCCCACTTCTGGCCAGGCTATCAGCTCGTCGCAAGTGGGCAAGTTGACTGGGATTTGCGGCGGCCCCTGCAGCTCTCCGCCGCTGTCGACCAGCCGCAGAGGCCCTCGTGCGCGCAGATCGCTCGCCCACGAGAGCCCCAGCTCCGAGAGTGCCCCGATCGACCGCTCCGTCGCCCGCCAGGCCGGCGCCGCCGATCCCCGAACTTCGATCCCGGCCGCACCCATGACCGCGCGACTCTCTTCGAAATCAGCCACGATCTCGGCGCGAGACCAGTGCCCGATCCGGTTCTGCCATCTCCGGTGGTCGTGGCCGTGAAGCCCAACTTCGTGCCCCGCCGCCAGCATCGCGACCAGCGCCTGCGCCACCTCGGGCGAGAGGATCGTTTCCGCCGGCAGCAGAGTGCCCGCCACAAGGCTCCGAAGACCGTATGCGCGCAGAGGATTCACCCGCAGCATCCGCCTCGCGAAGCCAGGCTCCGTCAGAGCGTTCGAGAGCGCCAGCCCCGAGCGGTCGGGACCGGTCGCGACGCACCAGGTCGCCGGCACCGAGCAGCGGTCGAGAAGCTCCCGCATCGGAGCGAGCGCCTCGGTTGCCGCCCGCCGGCAGCAGATATCGACACGAATCGCCGCGGTGAGGGGCATGGGGGAGCAGATCTCGGGCTTGGGGCTTCTAGCTTCGGGGAGCGTGGATGCAGCGATCGACGAGCGGGACGAGACTACTCGACGCTTCGATACACCGGCGTCGAGAACTCGTCCCTCTCCAGCTTGACCTGGCACCGCCAGAACGAAAGCTGGCTGCTCGCGATCAATTCCCATAAGTACGCGCAGTGCGGGCGAATCTACTCGAACCGCCACCCGGCTCCGGAGGCTCGGACACCCGCCCCTTTCCCGGCTCGGAGACCGACTTGCTCGGGGCTCAAGTTTTCTGGGACAGCGGCAGCTACCTGGCGCTCTACCGCATCTCTCGAGAGCACGGCGTCGAGCCGATCTGGAGTGAGGATCGAATGCGGAGATATTGTCGAGAGTTGTGGATCGGTTGGGTGGGTCGAGGGCATGAAAATCAGGAGACTTCTTCAAGTTTGATTCCGTCGACGTAGGTCACGCGCTCGACGACGGCTCAGCGATCCTCTCTACTGGTTCATTTCACCGATTGGCTGCCCACAATAGCATCCGCGGCCGGAGTGGACATATTGGGCGACCTCCCTCTCGACGGGATCAACATCCTGCCACAGCTCCAAGGCGAGACGGCGACTGGAAGCTTGTACGACCTCGCGTCGATCTTCAATTTGCCACTCCGGAGGATGAAGCTGCGCGCAGGCTCTACGTAGAAACCGACATCGAATACAAGTACAACCCGGACCGAGTGCATGGATTGATGACAAACCCCGACCCTCGAAGGATCGTCCCCGATCCCGGGTTTCCGGAGTTGTACAATGTTCGCGACGACCCTCGGGAAACCAACAATCTGGCCGCGCTGCACCCCGAGCGGGCCAGGCGCATGCTCCGAGAGTTGGAAACCTGGTTCGAGGACGCGGACGCAGAGCGTCAAATCGCCCACAACGAAACCCTGGCTGGCGCGTGACGCGAAATCCAGTGCGCCGGGGGGTGGTGAATGCGAATCGCGAGTCAACACCGTGGAGAATTGATGACTGACAACCAGTTCCCTATCGAAGAGATCGCCAAGTTCCCGCCGCCGGGAATGGCGACGCCCGTATCGTATGCATTCAGCCCCGACGACAAGCTCGTCACCTACCTGTACGGTCCCGACCAGAGCCCTGTGCGCCAGCTCTGCGCCCTCGACGTCGAGACAGGTGAGCGACGCGTCGTCCTCTCGTCGCTGGAAGGCGAGAGCGAGGAGCTGTCAATAGAAGAAGCGTTGCGGCGTCAGCGCCTGCGACAACTCGGCAAAGGCATCACGCGCTATTCGTGGGCCGAGCAAGGCTCGCGCATCCTGCTTCCCGGACAGGGCGCCGTGCACGTCATGGACGGCCCGGACGCGGCGGCGCGGAAGACCGTAGACGGTGGCGGGCAGTCGGTGCTGGACCCGCAGTTATCGCGCCAGGGGGATCAGGTCGCGTACGTCCAAGACGCCGAAGTGTACGTCGCTCCGGTCGACGGCGGGCAGCCCCGACAGATCACCAGCGGCGCACGGGGCACGGGCAAGACCAACGGCTTGGCTGAGTACATCGCCCAGGAGGAGATGGGGCGCGGTTCGGGGTTCTGGTGGTCGAGGGACGGCCGCCACATCGCCTTCGAGGAAGCCGATGAAACCCGCATCCCCGTCTACCGCATCGTACATCAGGGGAAAGACGAAACCGGCGACAACGCGCAGGAGGACCACAGGTACCCGTTCGCGGGTGAGGAGAACGCCAAAGTCCGGCTGGGAGTCGCCTCGGTCGACGGCGGCGAGCCGACTTGGATGGACCTGGGAGACGACTCCGACATCTATCTCGCTCGCGTCCACTGGATGCCGAACGGCGAACTCTGGGCGCAGATCGAGAATCGAGAGCAGACACGCTTGGACCTGGTGCGGTTCGACCTGTCGAACGGCAGCCGATCGACGGTCCTGACCGAGACCAGCGACGTATGGATCAACCTGCACAGCATGTTCCGCCCCTTGGAATCGGGCGGGTTCTTGTGGGCTTCGGAACGCTCCGGATTCAACCACCTCTACGTCTACGACAACGACGGCGCCCTGGTCACACAACTCACGGACGGCGACTGGCTCGTCGACGGCGTGGCAGGAGTCGATGAGGAGAATGGTCGCGTCTACTTCACCGGCACGCGGGACGGACCCACCGAAAGGCGCCTCTACTCGGTCCCGCTGGATGGCGGCGCCGTTGCCTGCCTCACAAAAGAGCCGGGCATGCACATGGTGACGCTTGACCACAAGTTCAAACGGTACGTGGACGTCCACAGCTCCATCGACACACCGCCGACGGCGAAGCTGCGAAATCTGGACGGCGGCTCGACGGTCACGATCATACACGAGCCTGACGATGCTCGAACCGAGTCCCTCAAACTGTCGCCGCCCGAGTTGATGACGCTCCAAACCAGCGACGGCGCCACGTTGCACGGGGCCGTATATCGTCCGAGCAGCGAGTTCGGCGACGGACCCTACCCGACCATCATCAGCGTCTACGGCGGGCCCCACGCTCAGGACGTGTACAACCATTGGATTATGACCTGCTCGATGCGGGTCCAATATCTTCGCAGCCGCGGCTACCTCGTGTTCGAGTTGGACAATCGCGGAACCGCACGGAGGGGCGTCGCCTTCGAAGCGGCCCTCAAGAACAACATGGGCAGCATCGAAGTGCGGGACCAGATCGAAGGCGTCAACTGGCTCGTGGCACAGGGCCTGGCCGACCCCGATCGCGTGGGCATCTACGGTTGGAGTTACGGCGGGTTCATGACTCTCATGTGCCTGGCCCAGGCGCCGGAGGTGTTCAGTATCGGCGTGGCAGGCGCCCCAGTGACACACTGGGACGGCTACGACACCCACTACACCGAGCACTACATGGGCACGCCGCAGTCGAACCCAGACGGCTACGCCCAAGGCTCGCCGAACACCCATGCCGGCAAAATCACCGGC
>CAZFNT010000393.1:0-4426 GCA_964520315.1 uncultured Gemmatimonadota bacterium | reverse complement strand
CGGAGATGCGGTGCAGATGGGATGCAAACACGGGAGTTATTTCTTCGCCGACCCTTAGCTCCACCGAGCAATTCCAGCCTCGATCCGCACCAGGCCGATCCGCTCGAGGCGGCTCAGCGCACCGCGCAAGCTACCGATCCCCAGTTCCAGGCGCTTCGCCAGTAGGTCGACCGGTATGGGGCCGTCCGCGAGCGCGTGAGCCAACAGAGCCGATTCTTGGTGTTCGCGGCCCTCCACGGGGCCGGTCGCGGAGGACGATTCGGTCGGGGTCGCACCGAAGGGGAGGGCGAACTGACAGGCGGATACGAGATCTTCCGGCCCCAAGACCACCTCGGCTCCATCCTGGATCAGTCGATTGCTGCCCCGTGTCGCTTTGCTGAGGCCATCGCCCGGGTAGGCCAAGACGGGGATTCCGATCGATTGGGCATGATCTACCGTATGCAGCGCCCCCGATCGATCACGCGCCTCCACGACCAGCACGCGGTCCGCTAACGCCGCGATGAGCCAGTTGCGGATCGGGAAGCGATAAGGACGCGCGGGAGAGCCCGGGAGAAACTGAGAGAGCGCGGCCCCGTCGCCGCTCACGATCCGCATGTATAGAGGGCTCTGAGAACGCGGGCTCGGCAGATCGGCTCCGGACGCCAGGACCGCCATCGTCGTGCCTCCTACTTCCAGCGCACCCCGATGAGCCGCGTCATCGACTCCGAATGCCATTCCGCTCACCACCACTTCGCCGCGGCAGGCCGCCGAGGCGGCCAGTGTGTGTGCCGCGTGGCGACCGGTCTCCGTGGCCGCGCGGCTGCCGACCACAGCGATCGAAGGGCGATCCTGCTCGGGGAGCCGTCCCCTCACGTAAAGAACCGGAGGCGCGGCGTCCAGCGGCTGCAATCGTGTCGGGTAGGTCATTGATGAACGAAAGAGGAGGTGCAGACCTCGTTGCGATGCGCTCTCCCGAATCGCTTCGGGAGGATGTTCACGAACGACTTTGCGCGCCCGCCGCCGAGCATCGGCCGAGCAGCGCCCCATCTCGCCCGCCAGCACGGCCCCCAAGGTCTCGCCGAGCCCTTTGTCGTGGCTCATGTTCAGCCGTTCTACCTCGGCCGCAACAGAGGGAAGATGGGTGTGGAGCGCCGAAATACGTAGCAGCTGATCTTCGACCATCAACGCATCGCCCCAGGCCCGAGCCCGGGCCGCACCGACAGGATTTGCGCGTACAAGTCCTCATTCTCGTCGCGGAGCGCCCGCAGGAAGGGAAGCAGATGGTCGCGGTCGAAGGGGCGTAGAGACCTGATGATGAGCTCGAATTCACCGGCCTCGCACGCCCGAGCCATGCCCCTGCCGGCCGCCTTGCGCACCTCCACCGAGCGATCGCCGAGCGCCGGAAGTAGGAGCTCGAACGCAGCGGCCCCACGGATTTGGGACAACGCTTCGACCGCCGCCGCCCGCACATACCAAACGCCGTGGGCGACCGCCGACTCGAGAGCCGGCAGAGCCCGTGCGCCTATCTCGATCAAGACCGCGACCAGGCGCGACCTGTAGTGCCAGGAGGTCGCGCTCAGCGATTCGACGATTGTCTCGATCGACTCGTCGTTGTCTGCACCGACCAGCAGCTCGTGGGCAGAGCGGCGCGCCTGGGCGCCCGTGGCTCGAAGATCCTCGAGAGCCTGCAGCACCTCTTGATTCACGGTCGCCAAGGTTCCCCCTCCCCATCGCGTTCTTCGGCCGCCCGCCAGCGATCCACCAGCGTCATGAGCTCCGCGACCAGGGCACGCAAACCCTGACCAGTGGCGCCCGAAGTCACGAGAACCGGGTCGCCGGACTCCTCGATCCGCCGTAGAGCTTCTTGGTCGGGGGCGCCGAGATCCGCCTTGTTGAGCGCAACCACCCTCTGCTTCTTCTCCAGCCCATGGCCATGGGCGCCCAGCTCGTCCTTCAGCGAGCGCAGAGATTCGCGCGGGTCTGTGTCTTGACCGTCGACCACCAAAACCAGAACGCTGCATCGCTCCACATGCCGCAGAAATTCGAGCCCGAGCCCCTTGCCGATGTGGGCGTCTTCAATCAAGCCGGGGATGTCCGCCAGCACGAAGCTGCTCCCTTCGCCGACGCGGACGATCCCGAGGTTCGGGGTGAGCGTCGTAAAGGGGTAGTCGGCGATCTTTGGGTGCGACGACGACAGGCGAGCGAGAAGCGTCGACTTACCGGCGTTTGGGGGACCGACGAGGCCGACGTCGGCCACTACCTTCAGCTCGAGAGCGAGGGAACGCTGCTCCCCCTCGATGCCTGGCTGAGCATGGCGTGGAGCGCGGTTTCGCGAAGTGGCGAAACGGGCATTCCCCCTGCCCCCCGCCCCGCCTTCGGCCACGACCATCGAGCGCCCGACCTCGCTCAGATCGGCGATCATCGATCCGTCGCTTGCATCGCGAACCACCGTTCCAGGTGGAACACGGATCACCAGATCCTCCCCAGCGCCTCCTGTGCATTGGTTGGGACCGCCGGGCTCGCCATTCTCAGCACTCAGGTCCCGTCTGTAGCGGTAGTCCATCAGAGTTTGCATCTTCGAATCGACGAGCAGGCGTACGTCACCGCCGCGGCCGCCGTCCCCCCCCGCCGGCCCGCCCTTAGGCTCGTATTTCTCTCGCCGGAACGCGACGGCGCCGCGGCCGCCGTGCCCGGCCTTCACTACGATCTCCACCTGATCGATGAATCTCAACAGCCTTGTCCTCTTGGTCCGATTCAGACCCCTCTGGTTCGCGATCGACCCGCCGGAGATCCCGGGAGCCGCGTAGAAACAACTATGCCAGATTGCGCCTGGAGCTGGCGCAAGAAGGGGGCCGGCCCGATGCGATGGACTACTCGACGTATCCCAGCGCCCTCAAGCGATCGCGCGTCTCTTCGTCGATCGAGACCGCTCTGCCTTCTCGCGAGTCCCCAAAACCGCCGCTCCGCTCCGCGAGCCTGTGAAGAACCTTCCCCCTGGCGGCGGAGAGATCGTCTCGCTCCGCGGGGTCGGTTCGTAGGTCGTAGAGATCCCGATCGCCGGAATCCCAGAAGATCGCCTTCCAGCCCTCCATCCTCAGCGCCTTTCCCGATCCTTTCGCGGAACAGAGCAGGCCGGCCACGGGCGCCGCCGTCGCTCTTTCGAGCGTTCTCGGAGCGAGCCCCTCGTTCAGGAGCGCTTGCCCATCGAGCTCACCATCCAGCGGCAACCCGAGCGCGTGCAAAACCGTGGGGACCAGATCGACCTGCGTCACCTGCGCATCGACCACGGCTGCGCTGCGCGCGCCGGCCGGCGGACGAACGATCAGGGGAATCCTGAGGAGTTCGTCGTAGAAGGTGTGCCCGTGCTCGAAACGGTCGTGGTCCCAGAACTCCTCTCCGTGGTCCGAGGTCAGGACCAGCAGCGCATCGTCGTCGAGCCCGCTCGATTCGAGCCAGAAGTCGAGCACACCGATCGTCGCGTCTACGGCCGCGATCTCTTCGTGATAGAGCCCCCTCGCGAAGTCCCGATCTTCGTCATCGAGCGTCGATTCGCCGGCCCGCAAGGAGAGAAGTTCACCAAAAGGCGCCGACAGCGATCCTCGATAGTCGCCGGTGTAGCAACCGATCGTGGAGGGGGGCGGATCGTAGTTCAGGTGCGGATCGAAGAGGTGCAGGTAGAGGAAGAAGCGATCATCGTCTTCGAGCGTCGACATCCACGCAATCGCTGCCCTCAGCGTCTGGCCGACTCTGCGGATCTTGCTGTTGGATCCCGCATCGAAGTCGTACTCCTCGAAACCGCGATCGAGGCCGAACTTCGGGCTGGCGAAGGCCCCGTTTACCACCGCGTGCGTGCGAAACCCAGCCGCGGAAAGACGATCGGCAAGTGTGACGACCTCGTCGCCGATCCCTCTGAACTCCCCAGATAAACTGCCGGTCGCACCGTGATGCGCCGGAAAGAGCCCGGTCAGGATCGAAGCGGTGGCGGGCAGTGTCCATGACGCGTGCGAGATCGCCTGTTCGAAACGGATCCCTTCGCCGGCCCAGCGATCCAGATTCGGCGTGATACCGGGCGGGCCTCCGTAGACGCCGAGAGCATCTCTGCGCAACGTATCGACCACAATGAGGATCACGCCCCTCGGCGGGTCTTGTCGTGTCGAGCAGGAGGCCAGGCAGGATAAGACGAAAATTGTGGGGAGTAGCTTCGCCAAGATCGCCGCCACGGTCGGAGTGCGCACGCTCGATGGCGCGGGCGGCTGCACTTCCGGTACGATCACGCTCCCTTGCTCAACAGGGCGGTGATCGCCGCGGTCTCGACGATATCGGAGGGCGAGCAGCCTCGGCTGAGGTCCTGAATCGGGCGCCGCAGCCCCTGGAGGATCGGCCCGATCGCCGCTGCGCCGCCGAAACGCTGCGTGAGCTTGTAGCCGATATTGCCCGAGTCCAGATC
>CAZFNT010000392.1:2477-4426 GCA_964520315.1 uncultured Gemmatimonadota bacterium | reverse complement strand
TTCTCGCCAATGCGATCGATCCGATGCCGGAGCTCTTGATCATGGACGAGCCGACCAGCGGCCTCGACATCGAGGGGCGGAATCGCTTCGAGGCGGTCGTGGCGGATCTGCGGGGGGCATCCACGCCCTCGATCCTGATGGTGTCGCACGATCTGGCCCAGGTTCGCAAATTGGCCGACGAGGTGACGGTGCTCGACGGCGAAGTGCTTCGGTATGGCGTTCCCGGTGATGCTCTGGCGGGGATCGGCGGGGTCGGCGTCTACGATCTCGGGGAGCGACACTAGATGGAGACGATCTACGCGTGGATCGCCGACTTGGCCCGCGCCGGCACACTTCCCGCGTCGTTCGAGTACACATTCATCACGCGCGGTCTCTTTGCCGTGCTCTTGGTGGCGCCGCTCTTGGGTGGCATGAGCCATCTCGTTGTGAGCCGACGCCTCGCTTTCTTCAGCGCGGCGTTGGGCCATGCCGCTCTGACCGGGCTGACGATCGGCCTGGTTCTCGGCGAGCCGATCAACTCGGCTTACGGTGGAATATTGGGCTTCTGCCTCTTGACGGCGGTCGCAATGGTGTTCGTCCGCCGTCGCTCGAATCTGCCTTCCGACACGCTCATCGGGGTCTTTCTGGCTCTCTCTCTCGGTCTGGGGATATGTCTGCTCGTCGCCGTCACCAAACGCTTCAATATCCACCAGATCGAAGCGGTGATGTTCGGCAGCCTGCTCACGGTCACCGATCGCGATCTTGCCTTGCTGGCGGGGGCCGGCCTTGCGATCGGCCTGCTTCTTTGCCGTCAGTACAACGAGCTGCTCCTCGACAGCGTCAGCCCCGCGCTCGGCAGGTTGAGCGGCGGTAGGTCTGCATTCAACGAGTATCTCTTCGTCGTGCTTTTGACCTGCGCGATCGTCGTCAGCCTCAAAGTGATCGGCGCGCTTCTCGTCGAGGCGCTCGTAGTGGTTCCGGCCGCGGCGGCGCGCAACCTGTCGCGAGGTATGCCTGCGTATCTGCTCTGGAGCGTCGCGCTCGCGCTGTTGGCGTGTGTGGGGGGATTGTTCATTTCGACCCACCTGCTTGTGCCGACCGGGGGGGCGATCGTCCTGTCGGTGGGCGCGCTTTTTTTCGTTACGCTAGCTTTGGGTCGGCGCAAGAACAAGTAGGCATTTCGGTGTCATACGCTCCCGGTCGGCCTGCCTCTCTCGGTCTACGATAATGTGGCGTACGCGCCGCGCATGGCGGGAATCCGCGATCGGAAACAACTGGACGCGCTGGTTCGCCGCTGCCTCGAGCAGGCGGCCCTGTGTGAAGAGGTGATCTATGTCGTCGAGGGGGTGGACATCCGACATCATGTGGACCTTAACGAATCCGATCGATCTCGATGATCGGCCCTTCGGGGGCGTGATCGTCGGCGAGATCGACGATGCCCTCCAGAAGCCACACATTCTCGTCTCGCGGATCGACCAACACCTGCTGCACCTCCCAGCGGTGCTCGCCGATCTCGCGAACCCGGGTCTTGTCGGCGAGACGCGCCTCGTGATCGGCGCGGAGCTCCTCGAACTCTTCGAAAAACGGCGCCATCGCTTCTTCTAAGCGGGCCGGCGTCCAGGTCTCGTCGTTTTCGGAACGTTGCCGGCAGCATCGAGCCGCCTCTTCGTAATCTCGCAGCGAGAGCGCCCGAACGATGCCGTGTAGCTCAGCGCGGATCCGCGCATCGAAGAGCCGCCGATCTCGCGATAGATCGGGCGGCAATTCGCTTCGCTCCTCATCACCAGCGCTCGGAGCTCCCCCGACCATCCGCTCCCACTCCTGTGAGAGGCTGGAATCCGCGCGCTCCAGTGTCGCCCGCAGAAAGCCGATCACCTCGTTCACCTCTTCGGTCTTGTAGCGATCGGGAACGCTCTGAATGAGCGTCTTATAGCACTGGCTCAGATAACGAAGCAGCGTGCCCTCCATCC
>CAZFNT010000392.1:0-2467 GCA_964520315.1 uncultured Gemmatimonadota bacterium | reverse complement strand
CCGTTCGAGTTTGTAGTGGGTCGTATAGTCGCGGAAAGAGTAGTACCCCTCGTACATCTCCCGGGCGATCGACTTCGGCCTGATGTTCTCTGCCCCGACCCAGGGGTGATGGGCCGCGAAGGCATTGAATGTGGCGTAGATGAACTCCTCGTTCGGTTTGGCGTACGTGATCTTCTCGAGCTCCTCCATCCGTCGCTCATACTCCACGCCTTGAGCCTTGAGCTCAGCGACCCGATCCCCCTTGAGCTTCGAGACCTGTTGTCGCAGAATCGCGCCGGGATGTTCTAGCACCGACTCCACGAGAGTGAGCAGGTCGAGCGCGTAGGCGGGATCGCGGTCGCCCAGCACCGCCACTGCCTCGAGCAGGTAGAGCGAAAGCGTCTGGAAGATCGAGAAATCGTCCTGAATGCCTGATGAGACCACTACATCTCGGCCGGGCCCATCTGAACGCTCGACGAGATCGACGAGCTCCGCGCGCCGAAGCGCCTCGAAATGGATCTTGGCTTCGCGTCTCAGCCGGGGCCTGATGGCGGCCCGCTCATGAGAGCGCTCGATCAGATCGACGAGCGCACGGTAGCCTCCGCCGCGCGGTGTGTCGTGCACCTCACGCTGTAGGAGATTCAAGAGCATCGCGTGATCGACCGCGAAGTGCGAGCGGAGCGTCTCGGGCGTTCCGCGCTCGAGTCGTCGAAATGTGTTCTCGTTCCATCCCACGAAACCGAGTTTGGGCGGCTGCCTCTTTCTGAACTTCCGCTTCTTCCCACCGGAGTCGACCGCCTTGGCCTCCGCCATGCGGTTCTCGATCACATGTTCCGGCGCCTGGCAGACGACCCACCCATGATCATCGAAACCCTTGCGACCGGCACGACCGGCGATCTGCTGAAAGTCCCGCACGGACAGGATCTTCACCGTGTGACCGTCGTACTTGCACAGGCGCGTGAACATAACGGTGCGGATCGGGATATTGACGCCCACCCCCAGCGTGTCGGTACCCGAAACGACCTTGAGCAGTCCTTTCTGCGCTAGCTTCTCCACCAAGAGACGGTATTTCGGGAGAATGCCCGCATGATGCAGCCCGACTCCGTGGCTCAGAAAACGGCGCAAGGTCTTTCCGTAAGGACTGTCGAACGCGAATCCACGCATCGCATCGGCGAGGGCCCGCTTCTCCGCCTTCGGACAAAGATCGATGCTGGTGATGTTCTGCGCCTGCTCCGCGGCTTGCTTCTGGCTGAAGTTCACTAAGTAGATTGGCGCCCGATCTTGGTCCAACAGTGTCTTGACCGCGTGATGGATCGGAATCTCGCTATAGGAGAAGCTCAATGGAACCGGTCGCCCAACCGATCGCACCACCGACACCGGTTTGCCGCTACGGTTCTCGATATATGATGCGATAGCGGAAGTGTCTCCCAGCGTGGCGGACATCAACATGAATGTCGCATTCGGAAGTGCCAGCAAGGGAATCTGCCAGGCGACTCCTCGGTCGGCATCCCCGTAATAGTGAAACTCGTCCATCACCACGTACTCGACCGGCGTGCGGCTCCCTTGCCGAAGAGCCATATTGGAGACGATCTCGGCGGTACAACAGACGATGGGCGCATCGGAATTGATGCTGGCGTCACCGGTCAACATGCCCACATTCGCCCCGCCTAAATGCCTGCAAAGGTCGAAGAACTTCTCGTTCACCAGGGCCTTGATCGGTGCCGTGTAGTACGAGCGACGGTTGCGCGCCGCGCACCAAAAATGCGCCGCGATCGCCACCAGCGATTTCCCCGAGCCGGTCGGCGTATTGACGATCACATGATTGCCCGACATCACTTCCAGAATCGCCTCCTCCTGTGCGGGATAGAGCTCGAGCCCGAGCTCCGCCGTCCAGTCGAAGAAGAGGTCGAGTAGCTCTTCGTCCTCGGCGCGGCGGCCGACAGGAATGCGTTCATGGAGATTGGGCGAGGGTGCGGACTTCATCGGAGCGACTCCAAGGGAAGGGAGGAGGGCGAGCACGGGATCTTACATCGGCACGTCGCCGTCACGACCGAAGAGCTTGACGCCTAGACCCCACCCGAGCACGCTTGCGATCACCAATCGGAGAGCCCACGATGAAGCCCTACCTCGATCTGCTACAACAGGTCCTCGATCATGGCGAGCAACGCCGCGACAGAACCGGCACGGGAACCATCTCCCTCTTCGGCGCCCAATGCCGCTACGACCTGCGCGAAGGCTTCCCCCTCGTCACCACCAAGAAGGTAATCTTCGCGTCGCTGGTGCGTGAGCTCCTCTGGTTTCTGCGCGGCTCGACCAACATCCACGATGACCTCACTCAACATACTTCCATCTGGGACCCATGGGCCGACGAAAGTGGCGATCTCGGACCGATCTACGGCGCCCAATGGCGAAGCTGGGGCGGGCGCGGAATCGACCAGATTCAGCTCGCCGTCGATCAGATCCGGGAGCAGCCCGAGAGCCGCCGCAT
>CAZFNT010000391.1:0-4427 GCA_964520315.1 uncultured Gemmatimonadota bacterium | reverse complement strand
GAATAGGGAGGTGGTCGGCTCGGGGGATGGGGAGAATGGTCTGCTCGTGCCGGCGGGGGATGCGGGCGCGCTGGCCGAGGCGATTGTGGCACTGATCCGTGATCCCGAGCGGCGGGGGCGGATGGGACTATGCTCCGCTTCGATGGCGAAGGCTTACGATTGGGGTGAGATCGCGCGGCGGCACGTCGAGGTGTATCGTGGGGTTCTGCGCTAGAAGCGCCTGGCCTCTACAACCAATCGAGGACGCTCCCGATGGACGAATCTCCGCGCCTTCTGCTTTTCGATATCGATGGGACTTTGCTTCATTCGCACGGTGTGGGGACGCTTTCGATGCTCGAGGCGATCGCCGATGTGTGCGGCTTGGAGATCGACCTGAACGGCTATTCGATGGGCGGGCGCACCGATCCGCAGATCTTTCGGGAGCTTCTGGAACGGTCGGGGGGCGATGTGGGGCAAGAGGATCTGGATCGATTGGCGGCGCGCTATCTGGAGATCCTCGAGACGAAGCTGCGGGACCTGGTGCCCGATCCGAAGCCCGGGGTGATGGAGCTGCTCGATCGACTCGAGGGAGTGGAGGCGGCCCATGTGGGGTTGGTGACGGGCAATTTCGAGAGGGGGGCGGCGCTGAAGCTGGCGCGTATGGGGATCGACCGGTATTTCGCGGTTGGCGCCTATGGGTCGGATCATGCCGACCGGGACCGCTTGCCGGCGATCGCGATGGAGCGGGCGGCGGAGCGTTTTGGCCTTCGGCATGCGCCGGAGCACGTGATTGTGATCGGCGATACTCCGAGCGATGTGCGTTGCGCGAGGGCGGCGGGAGTGCGGGCTCTGGCGGTGGCGACCGGGGGGTACGATTCGGCGGCGTTGGCCGATCATCGACCGGATCATCTGCTGGAAGATATGGGCGATGTGGAGCGGGTCGTGGGGATTCTGATGCGGTAGGGGCGCCTCGATGTTCTCGATCGGCCGCTTTTGGGGGATGGATCCGGTGCGCGTGATCATCGACGAATCGGCCTTCGCGCTGAAGGACTCGGTTCAGGGCCAGGCGGCGATCGACACTCTGTCGATTCACGTCGAGGTCGAGCCGAATACCGACTATCTGCTTCAGGTCTACCTCAACGACCCCGACAGCGACTTCGAGGAGTGCTGGGGGCTGGGTGAGCGTTCGCTGCCTTGACTCACCCGCTATCTCTCGTCGGGGCTCTTGGGAGCTCGCGATTACATCGAAACGTCGTTGAGTATCACGTTCGACCAACCCCGGGGCGGGCCCGGCCCTGCTCGATTCGGGCGCGCAGGGTGGCCGGTTCGGGCGGAGCGGAGCCACGGGGCGTGCCTGGCATCGTGTCACGGAAACCAGATGCTCACTGCGCAGTCACCCCCCCTCTTCCCGGTCCGAATTCCCGCCGAGCGATTCGACGAGAGCCATCGCTCGATCGGCTTGCTCCGTACCCGAGCGCGAAGCGCTAGCGAAGCGACGCCAAGGCCAGCAGGGCGAAGACCGCGATCGTGAGGGCGAGGGGGAGGGCGACGGGTTGGCGGGCGCGGTCGACGTCGAAGGGGCGCTTCGGGCCGAAATCGCCGCCCATCCAGCGGGTGGGGTCGCGGAAGGCGTGGGCGACGGTGGCGGCCAGGTCCTCGGAGGCGGCACCGATGGTGGCGAAGATCCAGGAGGGGGTGTCGACGAAGAGGATGCGGGCCAGGGGGGCGGTTTTTCGATAGAGCACGTCGGTGTCCATCGAGATGGTCCGTTGCCCGCCGAGCTTGGGGATGAAGAGGTAGAAGGCGAAGAGGGTGAAGAGCAGGATCTGGATCGTTTCGACGAGGTGGGTGGGGGTGTAGGGGGCGTAGGAGGTGGCGAAGAGGAGGTAGGCGTAGAGGAGCTGCGGGGCGACGCCGAGCAGGGTGCAGAAGAAGGCGCCGATGGCCATGCCGGCGATCATGTTGCGGGGAGCTGGCTTGGGGACGATTCCGCGGTCTTCGCCCATCCAGGTGAAGTAGGGGAGCTTGAGGCCGGTGTGAAGGAAGGTTCCGACCGAGGCGAGGGTCAGGAGCAGGAATGCCCAGTCGAGGTGGGACTGACCGGCGGCGGCGATCACCATCGATTTGCTGACGAAGCCGTTGAAGAGGGGGAATCCGGAGATGGAGAAGGCGCCGATCATGTAGAGGCCGAAGGCGAGCTTCTGCCGGTGGGCGAAGCCGCCGAGCTCGGTGAGCTTGCGCCGGCCGGTGGTGGTGATCACGACGCCCGCGCCCATGAAAAGGAGCGATTTGTAGAGGATGTGGCAGACGGCGTGGGCGGCGGCACCGTTGACAGCCATCTCGGTGCCCATGCCGGCGCCGGCGACCATATAGCCGACCTGCGAGATAATGTGGTAGGCGAGCAGCTCGCGGATGTCGTTGGCGAGGACGGCGTAGACGACGCCGTAGAGGGCCATCATGACGCCGAGGGGGACCAGGATTTCCCAGCCGGCGAAGCCGCGGAGCAGGGCGTAGACCGCGGTTTTGGTGGTGAGCGACGACATGAAGATCGCGCCGGTGACGGTGGCGCGGGGGTAGGCGTCGGGCAGCCATGCGCCGAGGGGCGGAACGGCGGCATTGAGGCAGAATCCGGTGAGGATCAGCCAGCCGGCGGTGGTGTCGTGGAAGGGGTCGAAATGGCGGAAGAGGACCGAGCCGCTATCGGCCGCGTGAAGGAGGATGCCGGCCAGGAGGACGGCGCCGCCGGCCAGGTGGACGAGGATGTAGCGGTTACCGGCGCGGGCGGCGTCGCGGGTGCCTCGGGTCCAGATCAGGATGACCGAGGCGACGGCCATCAGCTCCCAGAACGCGTAGAGGGTGAAGAGGTCGCCGGCGAATGTGACGCCGACGGCGCCGCCGGTGTAGAGGAGGGCGGCGGTCTGCTGGCGGGTGTCGCGGTTGTGCCAGGCGTAGATGCCGGCGATGACGCCGATGAGCGAGAAGATCGAGCCGAAGAGAAGAGAGAGGCGGTCGGCGTGGACGATCTCGAGCTGGTAGGCCATGAATTCGAGGCGGACCACGGCCGCGAGGTCGCCGCCGATGGCGGTTGTAGCCGGGTAGAGCTGGGTGGCGATATGGGCGAGGGCGGCTACCGGCACGATCGGCATGGCGCTCGAGCGGATCGAACGCGGGAGCAGAGCGACGAGGACGGCGCCGATGAGGAAGATGAGGGCGGTGGGGAGGGCGGCGAGACCGCTCAGGGTGCCGCCGATGCCGGGGAAGTCGATTGTCTGAGAGTGAAGCGAGGCGACTTCGTGCACTGTCGCGGTCGCGGAGGCGAGGGCGGGGGACGACGCGGCGGAGAAGAGAAGCAGGAGCGCGAGCGAAGAAGCGGACCATCTCATCGGTTATCCCCCTCGCCTTCGCCGTACCAGCTCTCGCTTCTCTGGAGGAAGGAAGCACCGAGCGCCTTGCTGAAGACGACGATCAGCGCACAGCCGAGGCCACCGTAGAAGGCGTAGAAGCCGGGAATCGGATCCCAGGGGAAGTGGTGTTCGACGTGAACGATGTAGGGCAGCGCAATCGCGGCGCCGCCGGTGACTCCGGCGAAGATCCAGCCGCGGCGATTGGGGGTCTTGAGCTTCATCAGATCGCCCCTCCGGTCACTGCGCGCGCGGTCATATATGCGAGCTCCCAGGCGTGCACGCCTATGTTGGGGGCGACGCCGAGCAGCAGCGAGAGGGCGGCGGTCGCGCATAGCGGCACCACCATCAGAGGGCTGGCCTCGCCGAGGCTTGGAAAAGCGTCGTTCTGTTTGAAGAAGGCCTGATGCACTATGGGGAAGAAGTAGGCGGCATTGAGCACTCCGCTCAGCACGAGCAGCCCGAGAAAGAGTGGCTGCTCCGCGGCGACCGCGCCGGACGCAAGTCCCCATTTGCTCACGAAGCCGTTGATGCCTGGTATGCCGGCGAGACCAAGGGCAGCAACAGCGAAGGCGGTCATAGTGAAGGGCATCTGTCGCCCGATGCCGACCATGTCGCTGATGTTCACCTTGTGGGTTCGTACATAGATCGCGCCGGCGCAGAAGAAGAGAGTGATCTTCATCGTCGCGTGGAACATCAAATGCAGCGTCGCGCCGGTCCACGACCAGGCGTTGATCAGTGCGGCGCCCAATACGATGTAGCTCAGGTGGCCCACGGTGCTGTATGCGAGCCGTCGCTTGAGATCGTCCTGCTTCATCGCCAGTAGCGACGCCACGGTGAGCGTGATACCGGCGATCCAGGCGAGGGCGTGACCGGTGCCCAATTCGCCCAGTAGCTCCGGTCCGAAGACAAAGCCGGTGACGCGAAGCACACCGAACACGCCGGCCTTGACGACCGCGACGGCGTGAAGGAGGGCGCTCACCGGGGTGGGCGCTACCATGGCCGCCGGGAGCCACGAGTGGATCGGCATCAGGCCGGCCTTGACAC
>CAZFNT010000390.1:0-4453 GCA_964520315.1 uncultured Gemmatimonadota bacterium | reverse complement strand
CTCGAAGCCATGGCGGGCAGGCGCTTCGGAGACCCGAGCAACCCGCTGCTCATCTCGGTTCGCTCGGGAGCCCGGGAATCGATGCCCGGAATGATGGACACGGTTCTGAACCTCGGTCTGAACGAAGAGACCATCGCTGGCTTCGCCCGCGCGCAGGGAAGCGAGTGGACGGCGTGGGACTGCTATCGTCGCTTCGTGTCGATGTACGGCGATGTCGTGCTCGAGATGAAGCCGCTCACGAGAGAGGAGATCGATCCCTTCGACGTGCGCCTCGACGCGAAGAAAGCCCAGGCCGGCGTCGAGGACGACTCCGATCTCTCGGTCGAGAATCTCAAAGAGCTCGTGGCCGAGTACAAGGCGCTGATCCTCGAACGTACCGGCAACCCCTTCCCCGACGATCCACGCAAGCAGCTCTGGGGAGCGATCGACGCGGTCTTCGGCTCGTGGGACAACCCCCGTGCGAACGCTTACCGCAGCTATTACCGCATCCCCGACGATTGGGGAACAGCGGTAAATGTGCAGGCGATGGTCTTCGGCAATATGGGCACAGGCTCCGGGACAGGGGTCGTGTTCACACGTGATTCCGCGACGGGAGAAAAAGGACTCACCGGTGACTTCTACGAGAAGGGCCAGGGTGAGGACGTGGTCGCCGGCAAGCGCACCGCACCTCCGGTCGAGAGCCTGAACGAGAGCATGCCCCATGTCTACAGAGAGCTCCTGTCGCACTGCGACCGTCTCGAGCAGCACTACCGCGACATGCAGGACATCGAGTTCACGATCGAGCAAGGGCGTCTTTTCATCCTTCAGACTCGGTCCGGCAAGAGGACTGGCTTTTCCGCCGCCAGGATCGCCGTCGAGATGGTCGAAGAGGGCCTGATCTCGAGCGATGAAGCGCTCGCCCGGATCGACCCCGAGGCGATGGAGCAGTTCTTGGCGCCACTTTTCGATCCGGCGGACAAGAAGGCGGCCATCGCCGGTGGACGCCGCGTTGCTACCGGCCTGCCGGCAGGTCCGGGTGCGGCATCCGGGAGGATCGTTTTCTTCGCCGATGACGCGGAAGAATGGCGCAAGCGCGGCGAGCGGGTGATTCTGACGCGCCACGAGACAAGTCCCGACGACGTTCACGGAATGAAAGCCGCCGAGGGCTTCCTCACCGCCTTTGGAGGTATGTCTTCTCACGCGGCCCTAGTTGCGCGCCAGATGGGAAAAGTGGCGGTTGTCGGCTGCGGCAGTCTCTCCTTCGACTACAAGGCGCGCACCATGACCGTGAAGACCGACGATGGTCCCCGGGTGTTCAACGAGGGGGATTGGATCTCTCTCGATGGTTTCGTGGGAGATGTGATCGTCGGGCAGCTCCAGGCTTCGCCCTCCGAAATCGTCCGCGCCGTGGTGGACGGCGAGCTCGATCCCTCGGAGTCGCCCATGTATGCGCGCTTCGCCAAGATCATGGAGTGGGCCGACGATGCCCGGGTGCTAAAGGTGCGCGCCAACGCCGACCAGCCCGACCAATCGAAGGCCGCGGTGGCCTTGGGCGCTGAAGGCATCGGCCTGTGCCGCACCGAGCATATGTTCTTCGGCCCGGGCAAGATCGAGGCGATGCAGCGAATGATCGTCGCGGAGAACGAGGCCGACCGGCGGGCCGCTCTCGACACACTGTTGCCGATTCAGCGCGAAGACTTCGCCGGGATCTTCCGAGCCATGGAGGGGCGGCCGGTTACGGTTCGCACCCTCGATCCGCCTCTGCACGAGTTCCTTCCGCACGATGACGAGGGGATCGCGGGTCTGGCGGTGGAGCTGGGTGTCGACGAGTCGGTGCTTCGGGATCGGATTCAGTCGCTCGACGAGTCGAACCCGATGCTCGGGCATCGCGGCTGTCGGCTGGGCATCTCCTATCCGGAGATAACCGAAATGCAGGCGCGCGCCATCTTCGAAGCTGCCTGCGACGTCGTGGAAGAGGGGGGCACAGCCGTTCCCGAGGTGATGATCCCGCTTGTCGGCCACGTGAAGGAGCTGGAGCTCCAGACCGCCGCCGTACGCAAGGTCGCCGACGAGGTGATCCAGTCGCGCGGAGTCGAGCTCGACTACCAGGTGGGCACCATGATCGAAGTGCCCCGCGGCGCGCTCACCTCGGCGGAAATAGCGAAGACGGCCGAGTTCTTCTCTTTCGGGACGAACGATCTGACGCAGATGACCTATGGCCTGAGCCGCGACGATGTGCCCAAGGTGCTCGACGAGTACATCTCGCAGAAGATCTACTCGGTCGACCCCTTCGTGTCGGTCGACGAGGCGGGCGTCGGACGACTGATGCAGATCTCGGTCGAAGATGGCCGTTCGACGCGGCCGGATCTGAAGATCGGAATCTGCGGCGAACACGGCGGCGATCCACAGAGCGTCGGGTTCTGCCATCGCCTCGGACTCGCCTATGTTTCCTGCTCGCCTTACCGCATACCGGTGGCGCGAGTGGCGGCGGCGCAGGCGGCTCTGCGCGACCGATGATCGATCGCGAGCGCGCGTCCGCTCTCGGGCGCGCGACCTGGGTGGCGGGCGCTCTGCTCGCCACCTTGGCGGGTTGTGCGCGGCATCCCCCCTCTCCGCGTTTCATCCCCCCGACGATGGTCCGCGTCGAAGTGGCGGCCGAGCCGGACACCTTGTTGATCGCCGCCGACGAGGCACTCACGATCGAGACCGTATCGGGCGAGCGCTTTCGTTCCGCCCCTTTCACGCGGATTGCCGTGAGCCCGTCAGCGGAAGAGGGTCTTTTGGCTCTGATCGCGACCACCTCGGCCGATGCTCCAGCGTCGCGTTGGTGGGCCGAGCTCGCCTCTCCGATTCGCATCGGATCGAGCTCCCGGAACGGAATCCGCGTGGACGGCCGGCCCTATTGGGGCGAGATCCAGCTCGCTCGCGACTCGGTTGTGGTGCGCGCCGTCAACGCTGTCGATCTGGAGACCTATCTGCAAGGCGTGGTACCGCACGAGCTCGGGCTGCTCGGGAATGACGAGATCGAAGCGATCAAGGCGCAAGCCGTGGCTTCGAGGACCTATGCCTTCGGCAAGCTGAGTGCGGCGCCCGATCCACTCCAGGCGACCGTAATGGACCAGGTCTATCGGGGCCTGGAGGGCCGCAGCTCAGTGGCGAATCGCGCGATCGCCTCCACGCGGAGTTTGATTCTCACCCACGCCGGAACCCCCGCCCTATCCCTTTTCCACAGCACTTGCGCGGGCGAGACCGCCCGAGTCGAGGAGGTTTGGGACGGAGCGGATCCGGTTCCATATCTCAAGTCTGTCGATGATCGAGACGGTGAGGGCACGCCACTCTGCGCGGGGTCGAAGTACTACCGTTGGATCGAATCGTGGTCCTGCGAAGAGCTGTCGGACGCTCTGCGTCGTTGGCTCCCGGAGGAGTTTCCCGATTCGACTCTCGATCTCGCGGCCGATCCCGCCCCGGTCTCGATCGAGGTTCTGGAATGGACCGATTCCGATCGGATTCGCCTAGCCCTCATAGAAGCATGGGGAATCCGATTCGAGCTACCCGGCGAGCGCTTGCGTTGGGTGCTCCGCCGCCCCGGCACCGACTCACTCTTGCGAAGCGCCCGCATCACCGAGATCGTCTCGGAGGAGGATTCGTTGTCGATCCAAGGCGAAGGGTGGGGACACGGGCTCGGTATGTGCCAGGTGGGAGCGATCGAGAGGGCGCGTCGCGGCGAGGATTTCGAGGAGATCCTGGGCCATTACTACCCCGGAACCACGATCGCGCCCATCTCTAGAGCAGCGAGAAACCTGCCGTGAGAATGAAGCCGTTGGTGATCTGCCACTCGTCGAGGAGAACGGGCAAGCGCTTGACGCCGAGCACGTAGTCGAGCGATGCCCAACCACTGAGCTTGAACGAGACCTTGCCGGAGAGATCGGTGTTCAACGCATCGAGGCCGTTGAAATCGATCTCCGACGAGGAGCTGACCGGGTAGAAGAGATTGAGAGTGGCCTCGTATGTCAGGCTCTCGCCCGACTTCCCATTCAGGTCGAACTCGATCTCGGCGCCGATTTCGCTCGCACCCTGGAGCTGAGACAGGGTCAACTCGGTTCCGTCTTCAGCCGATACAGCATAGCCGTCGCCCACGACGACCTGCTGCAAGCCCAGGCCGGCGTTGGAGCCGACATTGATATCGTCCTCACGAATCAGATCCGCGAAGATCCCCAGTGTCTCCTTGAGGAGCATCGGCTCGAATGCACCGGTCAGATCGATATCCTTTTCGGCCGGAACGACCGAATCGGTCACCGCGCCGCCCTCGTCCACGCGGTGCACATTCGTGTCCGCGGTGCGCACTTCGTAGCCTTTCAGCACGGAAGTGCTCAGACTCGCGCGGGCGAAGGGGCCGAACCAGTCCGACGACGCCAGATGGTAGAAGTAGGTGGTCTGCAAGTCGAGCTGGTCGACCGACTTGACGAAACGATCC
>CAZFNT010000389.1:0-4458 GCA_964520315.1 uncultured Gemmatimonadota bacterium | reverse complement strand
CCGAGATAGAGGCGAGGTTTGTCGCGGTAGGGAGCTCCGGCCGTGGGGCAGAAGCTCTCGCAATTGCCACATTCGTTGCAGAAATCGGCCAGCACGGCCACCTGAACCGACTGGCTGAGCTCGAAAGGCGTCCGTGCAACCTCGATCCAGCCTCCCTCGCGCCCCTCCAGCACGGGCAACGACACTTCGAGAGGCTCCGTCTCATATGCAAAAAAAGCCAGATTGGGACAAACGCCCACGCAAGTCGAACAGAAGAGATCGCAATCTAGACAGCGCTCGGCCTCGGCGACGGCGTCGTTCGCCGGGAGTGTCTCTACGATCTCTTCGAATCCCCTGCGCGCTTCCGGCGGCTTGTGCCTCTCCTTCACGCGCCAATCTCGATACGCGCGCCGCCGCAGAAGATCGACCCGATCGGCGGGTGGCGACACTTTTCTCACGGGCTCCACACCCTCTTCGAGCCGGCGAATATCGCGTGCAATCCGCCGTCCGTCGCCCAGAGCGCCGACTATGTTCGATGGGCCCTCGCCGGCCACATCTCCGCCCGCATACACTCCGGGAACAGAGGTGCGCATGCTCTCGGGATCGACCTCGATCCACCCTTTGTCGCTCTGCCGCACCGGCTCCTCACCGAAAAAGCTCAGGTCGGCGCGTTGCCCGATCGCGACGATCAAAGTGTCGAGCGGCAGTACGAAACGCTCGCCCGTGTCTTCCGGCCGACGGCGCCCCGACGCATCGGGCTCGCCGAGTCGCATTCGGGCGCATTCGAGACCGGTCAGGCGCCCCGTTTCGAGCCGAGCGGCCAAGGGCGCGACAAGCTCGGCGATCCCGATCCCCTCTTCCAGCACCGCCTCGATCTCTTCGTCCTGAGCGGGCATCTCGGCGCGCGTGCGGCGATAGAGGATCGAGACATCTTTCGCACCGAGTCTCGCCGCGGTCCTGGCGCAGTCCATCGCCACATCCCCCCCGCCGATCACGCCGACCTTGCTCCCCAGTGCCGGCGGCTCGGCATTGCGAGCATCGCGGAGCAGCTCCAGACCATCGAGCACCCCTTCGCCCTCTTCCCCTTCGATACCCAGGGGCAGTCCCACCTGGGCTCCGGCCGCCACGACCACATAGTCAAAGCCGCTGGCCCGCAGATCGCTCAGCGTCAGATCGCGCCCGGCAACCACACCGGTGCTGATCTTCACTCCAAACGCTTCGAGCCTGCGCAGATCCTGATCGACCACTCTTTGCGAAGCTCGGAACAGAGGAATCGTGCCCGCCACCATCCCCCCCGCGTACTCGCGCGCCTCGAATAGCTCGACCCCGTACCCAGCTTCGGCCAGAAAGCCCGCCGCGGAGAGTCCGCATGGCCCGGCTCCGATCACCCCCACCCGAGCGTCTCGGATCGCTGGCGCCGACTTTGCTTCACTCTTCTCCTCGTGCTCCATGATGAAGCGCTTCATCTCACGGATCGCGAGCGGCTCGTCTTGATGAGTGCGGACGCACCTGCGCTCGCAGAGATGGTCGCAGGCATGGCCGAGCACCGCCGCCAAGTGGTTGTCCTCGCGCGTGACCGAAACCGCGTCTCCGAATCGCCCCTCACGCACCAGACGCATATACTCCGGCACCTGCTGATCGATCGCGCATTCATCGGCGCATGGAGCCTCGATGCAGTCGAAGAGGCCGAGGGTGCGCCGGGTCTTGGTGCGCAGTCGATCGAAAGTGTGACTATGAAGAGTCTTGTCGTCGAGTACGGCGGCCGCATAGCTACTCAAATTCCCAAGTGCTGCGGCACGGAATGTAGTTGGAGACTCGCCATCGTCGCGACGCCGGGCGACCAGAATCGCAAAGCGCTCCAGATTCTCGGCTTCCAGCTCCTCCATCTCCGCGGCGGTCCGCTCGATATACTGTAGCAGCCGCATGTACCCGCCTGGACGCAATAGATCGGAGCAGGTGGTCACTGTCCGCATGCCCCCCGCCATCAGATCCGGTACGTTGAAAGCATCGGCACCGCCAGCGAAAGAGATCAGCAGCCGCCCCTCGAACTCCCTGGCCAGATCCGCGGCGATGTTCACGGTCAGAGCGTGCAGCGGACGCCCCGACAGGTACATCTGTTTCTCCGACTCCGCGAACACGCTACGATGGTTGAGCACTTCGAGAGTGTTGGAGAGCTTGACGCCGAACACGACGCCACATGCGCGCGCGGTCGATTCCAGCTCCCGAATCAAATCGACGGCATCGGAATAGATGGGATCGTGCTCGAACGCCGCATCCGGCACGACGATTTCGCGGTAGCCGAGCCGGTCGTTCAAGATCTCCCTCACACGCTCCGGACCAAGCAAGGTCGGATTCAGCTTCACGCTGGTGTGCAGCCCCCACTCCTGCATCAAATATGTGGCGATCTGGCCGATCTCGTCGGGCGGGCAGCCGTGCATCGTAGACAGCGTCACATTGTCTGAGATTCTGGAGGACAGCTCGCCATCTCGAATCTCTGGATAATACGCAGCGACCGACTCCAACTGCTCCGAAAGCAGCTCTTCCGCATCAGCCATTCCGCTCAGGAATGCTTGCATATTCGCTGCGCGGATTCCCTCTAGGTTGTAACCCACGCTCATGTTGAAGATCAAGCCGGGCCGATCGCCGGGCAGCCCCAACCGCCGGTGCAGCGCGTGGATCAGCAGATAAGCCCGCACGTACTCGTCGAGCGACTCGTGGACCTTCAGCTCCTGCGACCACTCCACGTTGTAGCCGGCATCTTGCATATCGATGCAAGGCTTCGGGATCTCGAGCTCATCGAGGGTTTGCACCGTCTTCAGCTCTATGAAACGCGCGCCGCACAGCCACGCCACCACGATGTTCTGAGCGAGCTGCGAGTGTGGCCCCGCCGCGACGCCGTATGGGGTCTCGAGCCGTTGCCCGTACACCTCGGTAGCGAAGCGATCGTCGGGTCCGGGGCGAAAGAAGAGCGCCCTCGGAATGCCGAAGATCGAGTCACGCTCTTCGAGCTCCTCGAAGATCGATCGGCAGAGGTCTGTCATCGGGATGAGGCAGAAGCGATCGGACAAGATGGATCTCCGCGAAGGGCTACGGTGAAACGAAGGCTTGTAGTATCGCATTAGGGAAGAGTCACGCGGTCTCGAATTCGTCCTCCCGCTCCGGCGACGCCCGGGGGAAGGTTCTGTCGGGACGCGCATGTTGGCCTTATCATGAGCGTTGCACTCTGCCGGAGGACGGCCATGTTCTATCGAGGATCCATTCTTGCATTCGTTCTCGTCGTTTGTGCCCACGCCACAACTGTGCGCGTGCCGCGCGACCAACCCACCATCCAAGCAGGGATAGACGCCACCGGAGAGGGCGACACGGTGCTCGTCGCGCCGGGAACCTACTCAGGCGAGGGGGACAAGAATCTCGATTTCGGCGGAGTGAATCGTGTGCTGATCTCTGAAGCTGGAGCGGAAGCGACCGTGATCTATTGCGATCAGGATGGCGGCGGGCTCTATTTCCACAGCGGCGAAAGCGCGGCATCGATCGTGTGTGGATTCACGATCAGCAGAGCCGGCCACTATGGCCCCCCCAGGCCCTGCCAATCCGGTGTCTGCTGCGAGAGCTCCTCCTCCCCGACCATTAGCGAGTGCGTGATCGAGCTCGGTATGGAAGATGAGATCACCTGCGACGCTTCCTCTCCCACCATTTCGAAATGCGTAATCGGCACCGCGCGGGACTTGTCATACGGCATCGGGATCAGCTGCAAGTCCTCTGCCTCACCGCTTGTGACGGAGTGCACGATCGTCGGAAACAACGACGGCGGAGTCCACTGTTCCGCGTCCACCTCGCCGACCTTGTCTCGCTGCACGATCACCGGCAACGGAACCGACTTCCACGGCGGCGGGGTCATTTGCTGGAACGCCTCGCCGATCTTGATGGGCTGTACGATCACCGAGAACCAGGCCGGCCTATACGGCGGCGGCCTCTACTGCACAGGCTCTTCTCCGACACTGACGAACTGCACGATCTCCGGAAACATATCGATCCTCGATCGCGGAGGGGGGATCTACTGCACCGACTCCTCGCCGGTGTTGGTGAACTGCGTCCTCTGGGGCGACGCTCCGAACGAAGTCGAAGGGGGCACCCCGGTTCTCAGATACTGCGACGTGGAGGGTGGTCATGCGGGCAAAGGCAATATCGACGCCGATCCTCTCTTCCGCTCCTTCTACGGCTACGATTACCTCCTCAGCCCCGGCTCCCCCTGCATCGATGCCGGCGATCCCACGATCGAGGACGGAGTCAGCGACTGGCACCCGCGCTGGCCGGGGTGGTATCCGAACGGGGCGAGGTCAGACATGGGCGCCTTCGGAGGCCCCGGCAACTTCGATTGGCTGCCGTAGGGGGGAGAGGCAAACCGGCACACGCGTTCAGAAGCATCGGCGGTCCAGCGGGTATCGGGCGCGCAGCGACGGGGTAGGCGTGGCTTTCGAG
>CAZFNT010000388.1:3465-4462 GCA_964520315.1 uncultured Gemmatimonadota bacterium | reverse complement strand
AAGGTCGCGGGAGTGTCGTCCGGTGCAGCATCGTCCACGGAGCCGCTCGTCGTCCTCACCTTGACCTTGATCCGCAGCATCATCTCGCCCACTTCGGGATCATCGTCGACCGCCCAGGTGCCCTCCGTCAGCCGCCATTTGGTGTCGCTGTGATCGGTGGTCAGGTCGTAGGCAATGGCCGGGTTGTCGGCGGAGTCGCCAGTGACGAATGTGAAGCCTACGTAGAACTCACCATCTTCGAAGACGAGGGTCGAATCGTCGAATTCGAACGACCACCAAGCGTTGTCGATATCGTTCGTCACCGAATCGGCATCGAAGAGGCGCGTCGAGGGCGATGCACCGACACCGTCGTCGTCCCACACGCCCATATCGAAGAGGCCCTCGGTCGAGAAGTAGCAGAGCGCCTTGTAGAGCACATAGCTCGAGTCGGCCCCGGCCGGCGCCGAGAATCGTGCCGCAAGGCCGTCGCCCGCCTCGAAGAAGCCGAAGTCGAGCCAGAAGGGTTGACCATCATCGAGGATCAGGGTGATCGCCTCGGTGACCTCGAACGTGAATGTGGAGGAGCGACCGGAGTTCTCCTCGACATCCGCCGCGCTTACCCAGTACCAGACATCGGTATCGAGCGCCTGGGCGTCGATCGTGGCGGAGTAGTTGTCGCCGCCATCGTCGGTCATGAGAACGTCGATCGTGTCGGGAGCCGTTTCGGTGAAGTAGTGAAGGAAGATCGTGCTCTGGTCGACATCGGCGCACACCCGCTCGACGAGCGCGCTCACGACGTAGCCCTCGTCGATGATCGCGGTGTCTACGAGCTCCTCGACAGTGATCTCGGGGGGAATGAGGCAGAAGGGGGCGGTGTCGGCGATTCGCAAGTCGTCGATGAAGAACCCCTCGCCGCCGCCGAACTCATCGGCTCCGAAGAGCCACTTGAGCATGATTGTGTCGCTCGGGTTGACATAGCCGAGGGCGATGAGATCGCGTGTGGACACCGCATTCCATA
>CAZFNT010000388.1:0-3455 GCA_964520315.1 uncultured Gemmatimonadota bacterium | reverse complement strand
GCAGTCTGAATCGGCTTGGGCAGGCCACGAACTTGGTACGAAGGGGCCGGACCGCAACCCAATCCCGTCTGATTCGCGCAAGTGTCGTGGCAATAAGCCCACTTCCCGGACAGGGGCGTGCCGCTGCCGGACACGATCTGATCGTCATAGCGCGGCTGAAGTCCGCCATCCGGTGGGTCGTCGACGACTTCCCAAACCGTTCCCCCGTCGGTCGAGAGCAGCAGGTGGACTCCGTCGAAGTTGGTCGATATCCCCTCGAAATCCGCCCACTGGACCCAGCTCACATAGAGCGCTGAAAAGCCCATCGACGGAAGATCTATCTCCGTGGTCGTTAGGCTCGCCACGTGCTCTTCGGGATACTCCGTCAGATCCTCGACCGGCGTCCCGACCCACACGGTGCCGCTGTCGGCCGGTGCGTTCGGCCCGTAGGCGTAGGTCGAATCTCTTTCGCCCCAGAGCTGTGTGCTGAAGAACTGGCCCGGAATTCCCTCTTCGAAATCCCAAAAGAGCTCCGCGGCCGAGGCGGGCGATGCGATGCAGAAGATGATTATGAGCGATAGCAAACTCTTCATAGAGTTCTCCCTCGCCCCCCGATTCCGTACATGAGGGCGATGGACGTCAAAGCGCCACAATCTACTATCCTAGTCCGCGCGCTTCGGCGAGAGCAACCGCTTGTTGTCTGCCCCTGTGCGCTTCCCGACTACCGCAGCAGCACGACCGTCGTCCGCGTACCACCGCCCACAGCATCGAGTCGCACGTGGTAAACTCCGGTCGCCGCCGGCCGCCCACGATCATTGCGACCGTCCCACCGAACAAGATGGCGGCCCGCGCTCATGCGAGCGTCGAGAAGCGTCGCGACGAGTGCTCCACGTGTGTCGTATACCGTGAGCCTGAGCGACTGCGCCCTCTCCAGCTCTAGCGGAATGGCCACCCTCGGGTTGAAGGGATTGGGGCTGGGCGCGCCGATCCGCGCCCCGCCATGCGTCTTTTCGCCACCGACCCACCCGATCCCCGTCCATGGCTGCTCCTCCGCGTCACAGAGGATCCATAGATCTGGGTCGAAGCGAAGCGAATCGAGCGCCCCGGGCAGATCGAAATCGAGCTCGACGACCGGCTCGGCCGGGACCTCGACCCGTAGCTCTTCGCTTCCCCACGGGCCGTAGGCTCTAAAGGGCAGGGGCATGCGGAAGAGCGGCGTCTCGCCCTGCTCGACACGAAGGATGAGTCTCCCGAGCTCGGGCTCTCGCCAAGACCACAGGTAGCTCGGCTTGCCCGCGGCGTAGATCCATTGGTCGAAGAACCACTGCAGATCCGATCCAGCGGCCGCTTCGCAGTGGGCCTGAAAGGAATCGGTAGTGGCATGACCGTATCGGCCGGCGTCGACATGGGCGGCGATCGCATCACCGAAGGGTTCCTCGCCGATCACGTATCGGAGCATATGCAACACCAACGCTGCCTTCTCGTACTCGATCGAGGAGTAGATCCGCGCCAGCGGTGGATCGAAGATCGGGGTCGAGTCCCAAAGCGCACCGTCTCTGCCTCGAAACTCGAGCAGCCGATCTCGAAATGCGTCGTCACCGTAGTAGTATTTTGAAAACAGACCGTCCCAGTAGGTCGCGAAGCCCTCGTTGAGCCACACACTTCGAAAATCCTCGGGTGTGACCAGATCGCCGAACCACATATGCGCCGCCTCGTGGGCGACCACGTCTTCATACGCCCGGGTGCCTGTGATCAGCGCCGAACCGATTGTGACGCAGCCCTGATCCTCCATCGCGCCACCCAGCCCCGGCACCTCGGAGTATCCGTACTTGTCGAAGGGGTAGGGCTCGCGGGCGTCTGTCGCGAAGAAGCGCAACATGTCGCCGACATGTTCGAAATCGAATCGAGCCATCGTGGTGTCTTCGGGAAACACCTCGTGATGGATCGGCACATCGATACCATCGACATCGACCGTATCGAGAAGTGTCGCGTACGGTCCGATCGTCACTGAGATCAGATAGGTGGCGATCGCATTCGACTCTTCCCAAACCCATGTGCGCACGCCGCCTTGGGGCGGAGTGACTCCCACCAGAAGCCCGTTGGCGTACACATGATGGTCTTCTCGCGCACGAACAGTGATGCGAGAGGTGGCCTTGTCGCCAGGCAGATCCCACGATGGAAACCAGTGGCGGCCGTCGTAAGGCGCGTTGTAGGTGTAGAGCGTCGGCTCGCCATCTCGCGTCTTGAAGTAGAAGCCGGCCGAGGGCCGACCCGAGTAGGCGATCTGGATATCGATAGTGTCGCCGGCCGCCAGGGCCTGTGGCAGAACCACCCGAAGCGAATCCTCCTCATGGATATGACCCGCGGCCTCTTCCGCCACATGGATGGTGTCGACGTGCAGATCCGCCAAATGCAACCCGATCTCGTCGAGCGTGGGTGCCGTGCCCACGAGCGTGATCGTCGAGTTGCCGTGGAGCTCCTCAGCTTCGAGATCGGTCCAGAGGAAGAGCTCGTAGCGCAGCACATCGAACCCGTGATCGACCTCGGCCGCCGCGGGACCGCTCCACGATTCGCTTGCCATGCCGCGCGCCTCTCGCAGCAGCTCGTATCCGTCACCCGCGAGCTCGGCTGATGCGGACCGGAAGACGATCACCGCGAGGAGGAAACCAATATGTCGCATGCTACGATTGTCGCATCGACGGGTGGTCGAGGCAATTCCCAGTGAGAAAGAGTACCGAATGCGAATCCTCGTGACGAACGACGATGGGATCCACGCGCCCGGCCTGCGGGCGCTGGCAGCGGCGGTCGAAGATCTCGGCACGGTCCACGTCGTAGCCCCGGCGGTCGAGCGCAGCGCTGTGGGGCACGCCATCACCCTTTTCGAGCCGCTCTGGATCGAGCGGATGCGCGATGGCCACAAGGAGCTGGGTGTCGCCGTCTCGGGCACACCCGCCGATTGCGTGAAGCTAGCGATTCAGTCGCTTCTGCCCGAGCCCCCCGACCTCGTGCTCAGCGGGATCAACCGAGGCGCCAACACCGGCACGAACGTCCTCTACTCCGGCACGGTCTCGGCCGCGACCGAAGGAACGATCCTCGGGATCCCTTCGATCGCCATCTCCATCGCTTCGTTCGAGTTCGCCGACTACGGGCCGAGCATCTGGGTCGCCCGTGAGCTGATCGCCGATCTTCGCGAGCACGGGCTGCCCAAGGGCACTCTTCTCAACGTCAACATGCCGCCCTTGCCGCGAACAGAAATCCGCGGAGTTCGCTATACCCGCCAGGGCCGCGCGCGCTACGTCGAGAAATTCATCGAGCGAACCGATCCCCGCAACCGCACCTACTACTGGATGGAAGGGGAGAAGGAGAACCGTCCCGAGCCCCCGGGATCCGACGAAACGGCCGTGACCGAGGGCTACGTCTCGATCTGCCCGATCCACTACGACCTGACCGATTGGGCGATGCTGAAGTCGATGCAC
>CAZFNT010000387.1:4151-4465 GCA_964520315.1 uncultured Gemmatimonadota bacterium | reverse complement strand
GCCACTTCTACCGCTTCGACCAGGGGCAGAGCGAAGGGGATCCCCGGCACCGCTTCCCCCCCTACGAAGGTGCGGTCGGCGAAACGCTCGCCACCGTTCCACAGATCGATGACTACCTCGGGCGTGCCGCCCCCCAGGAGGCGGCAGATCACTTCGATCCCGATCGGCTGCCTGGCGCGCGACACGAACGACACACTTCCTTGATCGTCGTCCCAGATGTGGTCGGAGGATTCGGTGAAGCGCCAGGGCCGCACGGCGTAGCTCACGTTGCGAAAGCGCAGCTCACCCATGTACCAACGGTACCGCTCGGTAAA
>CAZFNT010000387.1:0-4141 GCA_964520315.1 uncultured Gemmatimonadota bacterium | reverse complement strand
GGTAAAGGGGCTCGTCGCCTCCCAGTCCTTGCTCCAGATTATTACCAGGCGAACATGCCGGTCGTCGATCCGCTCGCGGAAGATGCTCGCCCCATCTTCGTAGCCGAAGTTCAGCCACCGCGGATCGTCGCTCGCGCCGGCCCTCGCCGCGGCACGCCTGTCGGCGACGTTGTTCGTGCGAGGAGCCCGTCCACTGCCCCAAATCCGCACCGAATGAAGTGTCGGTGTCTCGTCGGCCCAAAGGCGCAGGGCGTGGACTCCCGAAGACAAGGAGCGATTCAGAATCACTCGACGCCGCCCCTCGTTTCGGTGGTGGGCGCCGTCGAACGACCGTTTCCCCTCCCACCCAAAGCGCACGCCATCGAGCTCGAGCTGCAAGTCGTCATCCAAGAGGCGCGGGTTCTTCCCCCGAGCCCCCGCGAACTCCACTTCGGCCACGACTTCGATCCGAACATCTTCGTCGCCCGACTCGAAACGGAGCTCGCGCCAGATTTCGCGGCGAGTCGGCAGGGGCTCGATCGGGCCCTCGAAGGCCAATAGCTCGCGCCTGCCGACGACAAAGTCGATCCTTGCTTCGTTGTCGCCCTCATCCCCTTCGCGAACACTTCCGCTGGCGTCCACCTCGAAGCTCAGCTCGCAGAGACCGACCGGAGCGTCTCTCCAGCGGGCGGTGAATCGGGTCTCCGATCCAGCCCTGATCGCGGGGACAGAGACCCGCCCCACCTGTCTAGGGCGCCCGGCGACACTGGCATCGATCTCCAACGTTGTAGCTGAAGATGCCATCTTCCCCGTGTTTCTGACGACGCCGGCGATTACGAGATCGGCGCCCTCTTGCGACACTTCGAGATCGGCGCGCGACACTTCGAGATCGGCGGTGGGGCGATCGATCCACACCGGGCTCGACCAGGCCATCTCACCGTCTTCCTGGGTTACGCGGGCGTAGTAGTAAGTGGTCTGCCCCATCGGCTCGGCATCGGTCCAGGTGAAGGTCTCGAAGGTCTCGGTTCCTTCCTGAATCGCCACCACTTTGTTGTTGCGAACGATCTCGATCGTTTCGATCGGAGTCATGCCGAGCACGGTGGTGATCACCGTCGGCGCCGTGTCGCTGACGAACTCCTGCCCCATGATGTGCCCGTCGACCCTGAAGTCGAGCACTATGCGGGCATTCGTCGTGGCATAGCAGCGACGATCCTCGAGAGCTCCGAAGATGCCGCTTCTGGTCAGCTTGGTCGCCCAAACCGCGGCCAAACCGAGCTGGGCGGGCTTTCCGGAATGGCTGTCTCCACCCCCGATGAAGCCGAGTCGGTGCCCGCGGGCCAGGGCGTCATGGGCCGACGCGTCGCGCGCATTGATCGTCGAATAAGGTGTCGTGTACTTCTGGTCGAGCGGCGTTCGGGGCGTGATCGGGTTTGGGCACCAGTAATACTCGGTGCGGCCGTGCAACGAGTAGATCTCGACGACTCTCTGAAAACGCTCGTCGTGGAAACCCCAATCGGTCGGCCGAAACGCCGAAGGGGCATGGTGCGGAATGGTAAGCGCCCGTCTGTCGCCGAGCGCCCGCCACAGCCCCTCCGGGTGGTCGGTTCCTTCTTCCATCCGGCGGAGCATCGGGGCGTCGGCTTCAGAGATGAAATACACGTTCTTGTCGCCGAGCTTGTTCGAATACTCGTAGGCCGGGAATGTGACGAAACGCCCCGGCTCGTTCCACTTCCGAACGAGGGAGTTGAGCTCGTCCCAGGTCTTGTCGTTGACCAGGTAGTCGTGATCGGTGAGCATCGCGAAATCGAGGCCTTCGATGTCGCGCGCGATGCGCCAATAGTCTCTCGGATCACCGCGACCATCCGAGTACGAGGTGTGCTCGTGGGTCTCGCCGAAATAGAGCTGATACTCGAAGGGGATCGGAACACAAGCGACGGTCGCCTCGCCGAAGACGAACTCGTCCTCTTCGACCCGCGCGCTGATCGTCTGGTAGCCCACGGTTCTGAGCGAAACCGACGCGGGCAGGTCGAAGCTCCCCTCTTCCCCCGCCTCGACGCGTTGCGGGTCGGGCAGCTTCGCGAGCGAATCGCTGCACTCGAAGTAGAGCGTGCCCTCGAAGGGCTCACCTATCGGCCCAGTGTCGATGTAGATCGATAGGTCGAAGGGCTTGTGCCTGGCAGCGTAGGCGGGAACACGGAGCGACAAGGTCGGCAGTATCAGCAGAGGCGGCGTCGAGGCCAAGGGCTCGGCGGTCCCGTTCCCATCGCCGTCGACGATGCAGCGAACACTGAATCGCCCCGCGTTCACGGGCGGCAGCGGCGTGTGGAAGTTCAGCATGAGCTCGTCCCCTTCGTACAGGGGGCCGTCTCGCACGCCGAGCCGCACGCGCCAAATCTCACCCTCGATCTCGGCATCGACCTCGATTCGGGCGCTCGCGGCGCTTGTGCTGACCGTCGACGACGCTTCCAGCGCATCGCCGAGAATCTCGGGGCGCGTGATCATCGTCGGGATCTCGAGTGTGATCTCGCCCCCCGCCTCGATCCCCGCGGGGCCCGCGATGAAGGTCCACCGTGGGTACCAGTCCCCTTCGCCCAGCCGTGTAGAGTTGTGCAGCACATCGAGCCGACCGCTTCCGTCGACGTCGGAGCCGAACTCGCCGCAACCCGTTATGAGCAGGGCGCAGAGAATCGACGGGGCGGCAGCGAGCTGAAGTCGTCTATCCACGGCGTGTCTTTCAAGAGAAGGTGGATCGTCTGAGGGATGAGGAGCGAATCGTATCAGCTCCGCCCACGACGCACCCGAGACGTGTAGAGTTCCAATGCTCAATTCGAAATCAGTGCACTGCGGGATCGAATCGACGCGTGTCTTCCAATCCAACTGAATCGCCAGCCGTACCGGCGGGGGACGGGGGCTCCCGCGGCCCTTGGATCTGGTACCTCCTGCTCGCGATCGCCGTCGCGATCCGCCTGCGTGGAACCGGATTCAATATCTCGCTCGATGGCGGCTGGGTGGGCGCCTGGCACGCGGACGAGTACGGGCTGTGGAACAAGTCCGGCCTGATCTGGCCGGATCTCGATCCCCACTACTGGGGCTATCCCGCCCTGCACCTCTATCTGCTCGCGGCCCTGAACGGTCTCGCATTCGCCCTCGCCCGAGTGCTCGGCATGGCCCCCGACCTCGACTATCACGCCTTCCTCGACGCGGTTCCGGGGCTGCGCTATCTCCTCGGCCGCTGGCTCTCGGTCGCGGCGGGCGTGGGAACGATCGTCCTGCTCGCCCGCCGCGGCCGGGTCGCCGCGCGCGGCGCGGCTCCGTGGGCCGCCGCCTTTCTGGCCCTTTGCCCCCTGCACGTGCACCACTCCCACTACGCGACGCTCGGCGCCCTCTTCGCGCTCCTCTTCACCGCGGCCGCGCTGGCGCAAGTGGATCTCGCCCATGGCAAGAGACGAAATGCCGTGGTCGCGGGATTGCTGGCCGGGCTGGCGGTCTCGGAGAAGTACAACGCCGTCGTGCTCCTGGTCACCCTCCCGGTCGCCGCCGCACTCGGGGCTCGTCGCGGTGGTGGCTCGGTCGTCCGCGGAATCGCAAAAAGCGCCGCGGCCGCCTTCGCGATCACCCTCGCCATCAACTTCGCCTTTCCGCTGAACTTCGAAACATCGTGGGCGGAGCTCACCCACAACGTGGACCGCGTCGTGCGCCTCGACACCGGTGCGGCCGAAGTCCATCCGATCGTCGACTACCTGAAGATGCTCGCGCGTCACACCGGCATAGGACTGCTTCTGATGTCGATCGTGGGCATCGCCGCGTTCATTCGCCGGCAGCGCGCGGCGGGCACCCTGCTGGCCCTGATTCTCGTCGGCTACCTCGCGCTCATGGCCAGCTTCGGCTTCCAGGTTCCTCGCTATACCCTGCCGATCGTTCCGCTCGTTTGCCTGCTCGCGGCGGCGGGTTGCGCGGCGATCGGCTCCACCACGGGCCGATGGGCGCGCTTCTCGACGCCCGTGCTCGGGCTGGTCGTGCTCGCCGAAATGCTCCCCCGCACCCGCGCCGTGGTCGATATCTTCGCCACGACCGACAGTCGAATCGAAGCCTCGCGCTGGATCCGCCGCAATCTGCCCGAAAACAGCTCGATCGCCGTCGAATCGCAGGGGGAGTACGGGCC
>CAZFNT010000386.1:0-4475 GCA_964520315.1 uncultured Gemmatimonadota bacterium | reverse complement strand
CCTCCTGAATCGGCCACCGTCCCCCCGGTGCACGCGGCGCGATGTGTGGAACTTGAGCGAATGGACCCGGTGGCCCTAATCAAGAAATCGGACGAGAAGCAAGGCTCTGAAGGTCGATCGATCCGATCCCCGTGATCCGGATCGAGACTGCCTGCGCTCGCCCGATCGATAGCTCCAATATCGGTCGGCGGACCCGCCCGGGCAATGCTCGCGATCAGGATCCAGGGGTCCGCGCAGGAATAACTTCCCGTTTTGGCGCCCAGATGTGCCGCAGATCTGGTCGATCGGTGAGTTCCGAAACCGGAGGAGTAGCAGCGCTACTTCGAGGCTTTCGGGACTCGCCGATCGGCCGGAGATGTGGTGCGGATGGGATGCCATAATGGGAAGTTATTTCTGCGCGGACCCCAAGAAGAAACGTGCCCGCACCGGCACCCGTTCCGGACGATCCAGCAGCCCGCGCAGCAAGCCCGCTCGCGCCAGCTCGACGAGGTTGTCGATCATCCAGCGCTCGTATTCGGCGGGCCCCACGCACTTCTGGGGCAACTCCGGAATGCGGAACACGGGAAGCTCCGGCAGATCGCTCACAGATACCTCTCGATCCGCGCACGAATCGACGGGGGCCCATAGCGCTCGCAGAGCCCGCTAAAACAATCCCCACCGGCGATCTCCGGATTGCGGCGAAGCAGCTCGACGATATCGGCGACATCTCTCGCCTCGCGCTTCGGATCGTTGCGGATCGCATGCAGCTTCAGCGCGATCAGATGCTCGATAGCGGGAACACGCAACCCCTCTCCGTAGAGGCCATGCGCGCTCCCCTGCTCCAGCATCGGCTCGAAGGTCGCCGCATCCACGAGCAGAACGTCGACATCCGCCATGGCGTCGCCCGAGTGGGCGTAGCGCACGAAATTCTCGCTTCGAGCGCCTTCGACGTAGTCGGCCTTCGTGAGGATCGCATGAAGCACTCGGCCGATCTCGTCGCTCACCAGGCAGTCCACATCGAGAGTCTGGCGGGTCACGCCGTGCATCTGCAGAGCGTGGCCGCCCACCAACAGCGCACCGACCCCTTGTGCGGCCAGCCCCCGGGCGATCAGTTGCAGCGTCGATCTCATCGCTACACCTTATCCTACGACCTTCGCACGCCGCTTCATCTGGAGTCGGAGTTCATCATCGAAGGCCCATGGCGTCTGTCCAAGCCCATCGAAGTCATTTCTGTTCAGGCGATATGCGCGATCGCTTCTCGCGGTCGAAATCCACGCAATTCCCCCCCCTGCTCCTCCTACCCACCGGATCGTACGCCGGTGATCGGATCGACCCGCCGGCCTTCGGCCTCAGCCCAGCATCCAAGTCGCACCAGCTCGAGCGCTTCGAGCTCCTCCAGACCGAGCAGACCGAGCACCTCTTGCGGACGCGCCAACCAGCCCTGGTCGATGCGAAGCTGCATCGCGATGGCCACGGCGTCCGGATCGAGAGCCAGGCGAGGATCCGGCGCCCACCGCGCCCCCAGCCCGACGTGCCTGACGAGCTCGGCCAGGTTCTTGGTCTTCTCACGCCCCTTCTTGTCTCGCCGCACGATCGGTAGCTCGGTTGCGGTGCTGACCTCGGCGCAGAGCCGCGCGAGCGACTCGACTCCGCCGGCGGCTTCGATCAACGCGTCGCTCTCCAGCGACACCAGATAGTCGGCGGTCGCCAGAACCCTGTGCAGCTTCGGATCGCCGGCCCCGAGGCGCTTTAGATCCTCGATGAGTAGCCCCGCGGGTGCCGCCTCGTTGAATCGGGTTCGCAGCTCCTCATCGGCTATCTCGATACCGAGAGTCACATCGACCAGCTCTCCCAGCGCCGATGTGCCCAGCGGCAGCGCCGGTCCGAAGCTGAGCAAGGGATGCGGATGGAAGCCCTGGCTGTAGTTCAGCGGGATTCCCGCTCTGCGAAACACCCTGGGAAGGGTGCGAAGTGTATCTAGATGTCCCTGAAAGCGCTCAGCCCCGAGCTTCGAGTAGCGCAACCGGTAGCGACGGCCCTCGGGCTGAACGACGACCGGTGGCACCCTCCTTCGCTGGCGTCTCGTGGAGCCGTCCGCCGGAACTGCTGCTTCTTTCTGCGCGAGTTGCGTTTCGGCATTGCGTGCATCGAGCGCCCCCATCGACCGAAGGTAGCCGAGTCGCTCGTCGCGCATCTGGTCCAAGTCGCAGACCACACCGCAGTCGTAACAGACCAGCTTGCGCGTGTCGGCCAGATGGTCGGCGACATTGTTGTGGTGTACCTGCGCATGGACCGGCTTCCCGCATGGCGGCGACAAGCGGCCTCGCAACGCTTTTCGGTACTCCTTTGCCAGAAAACCCGGCTCCAGCGAAACATCGATATGATCCCAGGGCAGACGAGCGCCGGTCGGGACGGTGCCGAGATAGCGTTCCAGATTCAGACCTTCGATCGCGCTCTTCCAGAGATCGAAACGCAGGTGTTCCGTCCACCCATCGAGACGGCAGCCGCGCTCCCAGGCGAGCTGGATCGCATCGGCGACGCGCCGATCGCCCCGGGCGGCGATCGCTTCGAGGAAGCTGGTTCGAGGATCGTGATGCTTCACCTGCAAACGCTCGGCGCGGGCCGCGTCGCGCAGCAGCCGCTGTTTTCGCTCGATCTCGCCGATAGGATCGAACGCAGCCCATTGAAAAGGCGTATGCGGCTTCGGCACGTGGCTCGACACGCTGATCGTCACGTCGACATTGCCGGCACCCGGAGTCCGGCGCCCCTCGGCCCGCATCGCCGCAGCGGTAGCAACGATTCCGTGGATATCTTCGTCGGTCTCGGTCGGCAGGCCGATCATGAAGTAGAGCTTCGCGCGCTTCCACCCTCTCGAGAAAACGCGGCGGGCGGTCTCGAGCAGATCTTCGTCCGAGATGTTCTTGTTGACGACATCGCGCATCCGTTGAGTGCCGGCTTCGGGCGCGAAGGTCAGGCCGGTGGCGCGAATCGAGCGAATATCGTCGAGCACCGCCTCGTCGAGGCCGTAGGCGCGCAACGACGACACCGACATCGACACGCGTTGCTCCCGAAGGCGGCCCATCATCTCGTGAACCAGGGGCGCGATCGGAGAGTAGTCCGCGGTCGAGAGTGAAGTGAGCGACACTTCGTCGAAGCCGCCCTTGTCGATAGCGGATTGCACAGTGTCGATCACCTCGCGCGGCGCTCTCTCTCGAACCGGCCGGTAGATCATGCCCGCCTGGCAGAAGCGACACCCTTCGGTGCATCCGCGCGCGATCTCGATGCTCATCCGGTCGAAAACCGCCTCGGCCCTCGGCACCGGAAAATCGTCGGGGAAGGGATGGTCCGCCAGATCGGCGACCACCGCCCGCTCGACCCGCTCGGGAACACCTTCGTAGCGCGGCGGACCCACGACCAGGGCACCGGTCGTCGGCTCCTCGGTCAGCGCGTAGAGAGCGGGCGCGTACACTCCACGATGCTCGCCGACCAGCCGTCGCAGGCGCTCCTCGCGGGGGAACGCTTGGTCCACCAGCTTCCGATAGTCGAGGAGCAGCTCCGGAAGCTCGCCTTCGGCCTCACCGACGAAGAAGAGATCGAAGAAGGGCGCCACCGGCTCCGGATGGGTCGCGGTCGGCCCTCCGCCGAGAACGAGGGGATCGTCATCGGAGCGATCGGCGGCGCGCAGCGGAATGCCACCCAGATCGAGGAGCGTGAGCACGTTGGTGTAGGTCATCTCGTACTGGAGCGAGATGCCGACGACATCGAATTCGCGAAGCGGCCTGTGATTCTCGAGCGAGAGGAGCGGGAGCCCGCGCGCGCGCAGCTCCGCCTCCATGTCGGGCCAGGGTGCGAAGGCCCGCTCGCAGGCGATCCGCGGATGCCGATTCAGCAGCCGATAGAGAATCTTGGTGCCCAGATGCGACATGCCGATGTCGTACAGATCGGGAAATGCGAGACAGATTTCGACGTCGGAATCGCCCGGCGTCTTGCGAATCTGGTTGTGCTCACCCCCGATGTAGCGGGAGGGTTTGCTCACTTTGTGCAGAAAGGCGCCGTAGGGATGGCTCAATCGTCGTCGTCTCCCCACATCCGCTCCACGGCTCGCCCTTCTCGCCGCGCCGCTCCGTACACTTCTAGCACCTCTTCCGCTTCGCGAAGCTGCTCCACGACCGCTTCCATCTCACGGGCTAGATCGAAGCGCCACCCCCCCCCTTCGCGCACGTATCGAACCCGGGCCGGCACGCCGCTCGCGTACACCAGATCGACCCACGCCGTGTCGGGCGCCGTGAACTCCTCACCGGTCGCTTTCGGACCCTGGCCCGCGAGCTGCGCCGCCAACACTTCGGTGGGGTTGGCCGGCAGATTCGTCGCGCGCACCTCGATCGCCCGCTCCAGATACTCCTCCAGGAGCGCGTGCGACTCCCGGCTGATCCGGCTCTCGACCGCGCCGGGCCCTTCCTCGCCGCTCCCCGCGACCATCTCGTCGAAGGCTTCGG
>CAZFNT010000385.1:1404-4484 GCA_964520315.1 uncultured Gemmatimonadota bacterium | reverse complement strand
ATCGCCTGGACCAGAAGCCCCAGCAAGCATGCGGCGACGATCGCGGCCAGGGCGAATCGAGGACGATCCCAGCCCAGCGGACCACGCTCCTCCGCCCTGCGCACGAACATCGTGACGAAGAGAAAGAGCACCATGATCGCCCCGGCATAGACAATCACCTGCAGCGCGGCCATGACGGGATCCGCGAGCTGCAAGTAGATTCCGGCCAGGGCGAGCATCGTCACCACCAGCGATAACGCCCCGTCCACGGGGTCGCGGCGAAAGAGCAACATCAGCGCTCCTCCGAGCGCCAGGAGCGCGAGAAGCGCGAAAGAGATCGGGACCAACATGGTCTTAGCGTCCCAGGAAGAGTGTGGCCGAGTAGGTTGTCACCTTCTCGAAAGCGCCCCATGGCACTCCGAAAACCAAGGTCACGGCCGCCAATGCCACCGAAAGGCTGGTCGCCAGCTCGGGGATCGCTCCGCTCCACTGCCGCTCCCGCAGCGGGCGGAAGACGAGCGCCTTCGCCACGCGGAAGTAGTAGTAGAGCGCGATCACCGAATTACCGGCACCGATTGCCGCGAGCCACCAGATCTCCTGGCGGATCGTCTCCGCGAATACGTAGTACTTGCCCAAGAACCCGAGCGACGGGGGGAGGCCGGTCAGAGAGTAGAGGAAAACCACCATCGCCACCACGAGCATCGGCGCATCACCCGCCAATCCGTCGTAATCGCGCAGATCCACCGACCCCGTCCGCTCTCGGATCGCGATCACCACCAGGAAGGCGCCCAGATTCATGACCAGATAGGCGGCCATGTAGACGACGATGGCGTGAATCCCCTCGGGCGATAGGGTCGAGACGGCCATGAGCACGAAGCCGGCGTGGGCGATCGAGCTGTAGGCCAGAAGACGTTTCATATTGGTCTGGCGGAGTGCCCCGAGATTGCCGAAGGTCATCGTTCCCGCGGCCAAGATCCCGACGAGCAGAGGCCAATCCAAACTCCCAAGGAACGTCCAGAAACCGGGACTCGTCGCGGGGTTGCTCAAGAGCGTCACCAAGAAGCGCGTGAGCACGGCGAAACCCGCCGCCTTCGGCGCGACCGCGACGAAGGCGGTCACCGGCGTCGGTGCCCCTTCGTACACATCGGGAGCCCAGAAATGGAAGGGTACGCACGCGATCTTGAAACCCAGCCCGGCGATCACCAGCACTAGCGCGAAGAGGAGCGCGAGCGGGTACGGGTTCGAGGTGTAGAGAACCTGGTTCGCCTCTATGAGCGATGTGGTGCCGGTGAGCCCGTAGATGTACGAGAACCCGAATAGCATCACCGCCGACGACACCGAGCCGTAGAGCACGTACTTGAGCGAGGCTTCCGACGAACGCCGATCGCCGCGCATGAAGCCGGCCATCAGGTAGGACGCCAGGCTGACGAACTCGACGCTGATGAAGATCGAAACCATGTCGGTGGATGACGCCATCAGCATCATGCCGAGCACCGAGCCGACCGCCAATGTGTAGTACTCCGATCGATCCTCGACCGCTATCTCGTTGCTCATCATCGTGGAGAACACGAACAGTATCGTCGCGAGCAAGAAGATCGCATCGAAGAAGGACGAGAAGGGATCGATCACCATCATCGTCCCGAAGACGGCTCGCGGCTCACCGCCGAAACCGACCCATGTCGCGATCAACGCCGCGCCCACACCGGCGAGCACGACGATCTCCAGCGGACCCTGCCGCTTCCCCTTGCCGCGGATGAAAAACAGATCGCCCAGAACGATCGCCAGCACCGTGCAGGTGACGATCAGCTCCGGCACGATCCAGCCGAGGGATTCGATGGTAGCCGCGGTCGAGGCTTCGAAACTCACCTACACGATTCCTCTCACCAGATCGACGAGTGTGGCGTCCAGCAGCTCGAGCAGAGGCTGCGGATAGACTCCCAGATAGACCACGATCACCATCAAGGGCGCTAGCGAAACGATCTCGCGGGGACTGATGTCTTCGAGATCGGAGTAGGTTTCATTGAGCGGCCCCAGGAAGACCCGCTCGTAGGTCCACAGAATGTAGCCGGCGCCGAGCACGATCCCCAGCAGCGCCAACATCGTCGCCTTCGGGAAGGAGGGCAGCGATCCCATGAAGACGAAAGCCTCGCCCCAGAATCCGCTCAAGCCCGGCAGCCCGAGCGCCGCGAAGAAGGCCACCATCACGATGCCCGCATAGATCGGCGTTTGCAGCCTGAGGCCCCCGAAGCGCTCGATGTCGCGGTGGTGGGCCCGATCGTAGAGCACGCCCACCAAGAGGAAGAGCATGGCGGTGATCGTGCCGTGGTTGAACATCTGCATCACGGCGCCACTCACGGCCTGAGGCGTGAGTGCCGCCATGCCGAGACAAACGAAGCCCATATGCGAGATCGACGAGTACGCCACCAGCTTCTTGAAGTCGGTTTGCGCCATCGCGCACATCGCACCGTAAATGATGTTGATCACTCCGAGCACCGCTAGCGTCGGGGCGAACCACTGCGTCGCCTCGGGGAAGATCGGGTAGCAGAAGCGCAGAATCCCGTAGGTTCCCATCTTCAGCAGCACCCCGGCGAGGATCACACTCACGGCGGTCGGTGCCTCGACATGGGCGTCCGGGAGCCAGGTGTGGAATGGGAAGAGCGGGATCTTGATCGCGAAACCGAGGAAAAGTGCCAGATAGAGCACCTTTCCGAGCGCGACCGCTTCGGGGTTGTTCGGCAGCACGCGCGCCATCTCGATGATGTCGAAAGAGCCACCCATCAAGTAGTACATCGTCAGACCGGCCAGCAGCATCACGACCGACCCGACCAGCGTGTACAGGAAGAACTTGATCGCCGCATACTCTTTTCGCGGACCACCCCAAATGCCGATCAGAAAATACATCGGCAGCAGCATCACTTCCCAGAACACATAGAAGAGGAAAAAGTCGAGCGCGCAGAACACCCCGATCATTCCCGTCTCGAGCAGCAGGAAAAGCGCGAAATACGCCCTCACCCACTTCGTGATTCCCCAAGAAGCGATCACGCAAATCACCGAAAGCAGCGCCGTGAGCAGCACCATCGAAACCGACAATCCGTCGATCC
>CAZFNT010000385.1:0-1394 GCA_964520315.1 uncultured Gemmatimonadota bacterium | reverse complement strand
TGTAGTACTCGATGTTCAGTGGAATCTGTTGCGCACCCAGATCGGCCGTCAGACTGATCCAGCTCGCCCGCTCGACGAACTGCATCTCGCTCGTGCCGCGCTCGAAACCGCTCCAAACCGCGAAGGCCAGGACCAAGGGAATCGTCGTCACCGCCAGCGCTACCCATCGGACGAGCTCGTCGCGTCCCCTGGGCAGCAGAAGAACGACGAGAGCTCCGATGAGCGGCACGAAGGTCATCAAGGTCAAGGTGTTGCTCATGGTTGATTCGTTCCAGTCCGCTAATAGACCCGAATGAGCATCAGGACGAGCGTCCCGGCGAGAAAGAATGCAAAGTAGTGCTGAATCCGGCCGGTCTCCACGCGCCGAAACGCCGCGCCCAAGACCTGTGTAACCGAAGCGATTCCGTTCACGATTCCGTCGACGATCCGCAGATCGGACCATCCGCTCCCGCGCGACAGGGCGCGGGTGATCGTCGCCGACCCATTGACCGCGCCATCGATCACGACGCGATCGAAAGCGGCACTCAACCGGTTGAGCCCGAGCAGCGGATTCACGACGCCGGCCTGGTACGCCTCATCAACGAAGTACTTGTTGTAGAGCAGTCGCCAAGCTCCCGAGAAGCGTCGCGCGAGCGCCTCTTGTGAGCCCCTGCGGTGATAGATCAGAGTCGCGAGCGCCACTCCCAGAATCAGCGCCAGCATCGACAAATAGAGAACCGCCGTGTGGCCGGTGTGAAGCGCGTGCGCGTCGATCTCGTGCGGCCCCCAGAGAGCTTCGTGATGAGCGGTCGCCACCTCGGCATGGGCAGCGGCTCCAAGCGCCCCCTCGCCCGAACCATGCGCGCCCATCCGCACACTCTCTCCATAATGGACGCTGGCGAACTGCTCGGCCGCATAATCGGCCGTATTCGGCGGCGTCACCATCCGCTCGAAGGGGCCGGCATAGGCGAAGCCGAGTACCGTGATCGCCGAGAGCACCATCAGAGGCCCCGTGATCTCGAATCCGCCCTCGTGCGCGTGATCGAACTTCTCGCGATCGCGCGGCTCACCGAAGAAGGTCACGATCGTGACCCGCGTCATATAGAAAACGGTGATCACGGCCGCCACCATCGGCAGCGCGAAGATCAAGAAGTGTTGCGGCAGATGCAGACCGAAGCCCATCGCATCGCCGAGGATCCGCTCCTTGCTGAAGAAGCCGTTCGTCAGCACCGGGAAACCCGAGATCGCCGCCGTGCTGATCACCCAGGTAGCGAAGGTAATCGGCATCTTCTTTCGCAGCCCACCCATCTCCCAAATGTTCTGCGTGTGCACCGCGTGAATCACCGAGCCCGACCCTAGGAAGAGACAGGCCTTGAACGCCGCGTGGGTCGTCAGATGGAAGAGCCCGCCGAAGT
>CAZFNT010000384.1:2577-4512 GCA_964520315.1 uncultured Gemmatimonadota bacterium | reverse complement strand
GTAGCGGAAGTTGCCCCCCGTGCTCTCGATCATGTCGTAGTCGCCGAATCCGTTTCGGTCCACAAAGACGAAACGGCGTTCCGGTCTGAAGTAGCGCCACACTTCAGAGGGATGCGTCTCTAGCTCGAAGGGGTAACGCTCGATCTCGCTCGGCTCGCCATGGGTCACGAAGACCCATCCCCTATCGGTCTTCCAGCCGGCCTTGTAGCAGCGAAACCGGGTGTCGGCTTCGTGGATGCGGCGATAGTACTCGTCCATCAACTCGTTGTCCGGCGTACCTGGCGAAGGATCACGTGTCTTCCAGAACGCTTCGAAGAGATTTCGCTTCTCTTCGTCTTGCGCCTCTTTCATTCGGTCTCTGTCGCCTTTATCGGCGATGTATCGGAGCTGGTCGATCGCCTCGTCCAGATCGCTCACCAGAGGAGAGATACCGGCGGAACGAATGATCAGCTTTCTCGTGGTGCTCGCCGTCATGCCCGCCTCGGCGCTCAACGTCACTTCGATATCATAAACAGTCGTCGGCAAGCCTTCAGCGTTCAGCTCAATGAAACGCCACCCATCCTTCGCGGGTAGACCGAAGTCCGCGTCTCGAACCACATTGCCCGAAGGGTGCCTGAATAGCGCCCGTCCGCTCGCTTCTCCGTCGAGCGCGCCTACGACGCGGAACACAGCATAGAGCGTTCCTTCTTGATCAGCCTTCGCGCCGAAGTACAGGGATTGAAAATCAGCGAATCGCCCCGCTTCGGCTTCTTCACGATCGGCCAAGAGAATAATCTCGCTAAGGCCCAGGTCGCCATCTGCTACGGACCCGACCTCCACTACCTTCTCTTGAGCAACTTCTCTTCGAAGATCCTCATCTCGCACGCGAGTCGCTACCCGAAAGCTCCCCTTCGACATGTCGAAGCGCATATGGCTGATCTGACGGATCGTGGCGTCGTTCGTGTGGCGATAGCCCTGGGCCGTGCGCCGATGCCCGACCGTCTTCCCCTTGACTCGCGTGCCGTCTTCGGTCAGCAGATCCACCGTAATCGTATACTCCGCGACCCAGCGCCCCCGCCTCTTCACGAACTGCAATCGGTCGTTCGTGACTCCAACGAACACATCCACTCCGCCGAGACCCTCGCTTGCCGCGGGAGTTCCGTAAACGCCCAACTCGAAACCCAATCTCTCGGTCGTCGGAGCCGCAATGGCAGGCCGACATGTGTACGAGAGCGTCGAGAACATCGCCGTCAAGAGCCCGATTGCTCGTTTCGCGGCGGCGTGCTTGCGCGGTCGCATATGACTAGAACTCCGGCCCCAAGGTTAGATACCATCGAGGCTTCGATCGATGGGCCAGGTCGTCTTGCCACCCGACGTCGAGCTTCAGGACGAAAAAGCCGAGATTCCAACGCCCTCCGATACCATAGCCCAAGAGCAGATCATCGAGCACTCGTTCTCCCGCTTCGTTTTTGGAACTAAGACGCCAATCCGAGTTGCTGTTCCAGGCGGAGCCCACATCTACGAAAACCGCGCCTCGAATATTACCCAGCTCGATCGGCAAGGGAAAGCCCATCGCCAAGTGTCTCAGCAGAGGGAAACGAAACTCGATATTGGCGAGAGCGACGCGCCGTCCGACCTGCGCATAGAAATTCGCCCCTCGAAGGGGGGTAGCGAAGGACGCAAAATACAGATCGTCGAGGTTCTCGATTCGAAAATCGTTGCCAAGATCTCGGTTGAGCCAGTTTTGCATTCCCCCGAGAAAAAACTGCTGGGGGTCGTCGCCAATAGAGGCCCCTCCGAAGAGGCGAAGAGCAAAAGAGTACTCTTTTCCAATCAGAAGATAGCGACGTATATCGGCGTCGAAAGTGGCGAAACTGAGTTGATTATCGCTCAGTGCAGGACTTACGGACATGCCGAAACGTGACACGGCGCCGCCCATCGGACCGGTGATTCCCC
>CAZFNT010000384.1:863-2567 GCA_964520315.1 uncultured Gemmatimonadota bacterium | reverse complement strand
GTGTCGGTCACATAGGCGGTTCGCATCTGCACGAGTCGGCGATGTTGCGGCTTGGCGCCCAGATCCAAGAACTCGCGATCGATGAACACTATTCCGAGTTCACCTTCCAGCCTGCGGAAGCGATCCAGTGGACGCCGCATCGCGATCCCGCCGCCGTAGAAACGATCTCGAAAGAGGATGAATGAACCTGGCGTATATGCATACCCGCCCTCGAGCAACTTCTCTTCGACGAAGTCTGGATTGTCGCTCAACCACAAGAAGGCATTGTGGAAAATCGAGAATCCATAGTCGTTGCGATTGGGCAGGTAGAAGTACGAGCCGTAGAAATCAGAGTTCTCCAGATCGAAGTAAAGATTGGTGGAGATGTAGATCTGATGATTGCCGAGAACGTCCGAAAGCGCGATCTGGCTCGCACCCACAACTCCGAAATACTGACTGTAAGCGGCGGCGCCGTAGACGAGATCAGGAGAGAACTTCGGAGAGTACGGGCGTACGCTCAGGTCGTCTTCGTTGCCTTCGTCGGGGCCATCGACATGGCTCTCATTGGTGGTCGTCACGAGGGAATCGACCGACCCCGACACGGGAGACTCGGATGCCGCGACCTCGCCGACCTTTATCACGGTCTCCTTCGAGAATATGAACTGGTCGAAATCAGGAGCTCCCACATCGAGCGGCGCAAGCTCATCGGCCGACTCTGTGACCTCTGCTTCCGCCATCCATGCTCGTCGGCTTTCCTCGAGCTGCCGAAAGGCGGTCGGCACGAGCACGATCTGATCCGGCTCCACCGATAGCGGATTCGACATCTCGAACACATCCCACCCCGCGTCGCTGAGAGCGGCGAAGACCAGCTTCGAGCCGTCGCGAGAGAGCGAGATATCGAACGCCCCCGTCAACACGTTTGTGATGGGCCACCTCTGCCCGCTCTCGAGAGACTGGACGAATACATTGAAGCAGCCGTTCGGATCCGCGGTATAGAGCACGTGGCGCCCGTCCGGAGCCACTATCGGGGTCTCTTCGACAAAGGAATCGTCCGTGATCTTAGTAATGTCGCTTCCGTCGCGAGATACCATGAACACATCGACATGGCGATAGTCGTGTCGCGTCATCTCAGTCGAAGATACTCCGTCGCCTCGAACGCCACCGCGATCGCTGATGAACACCAGTTTCTCGCCATCTGGCGACCAGCTCGGGTCGGTGTCGCTGAAGGGGTCGGAAGTCACGGCATGAATGCTCTCGTCGGAGAGATCGACATAGTAGATATCAGATGCCCCGTCCTTCAGGCCGACAAATGCGATGCGGTCTCCCGTTGGCGACCACGCCGGGCTGAAAAGACCATCGAGATCGAAATCGAGATCCTTCTCGACCTCACCGTCTTTGACGCCGATTACGAAGAGATGGTCGTGCTCACCCGCCTTTGCCGCGAGCGCGATACGATCGCTCGACGGCGACCACCCGATGCCGGGGCGCAACCAGTGAAGCTCCTCGAACTTGCCGCTCCGTTGCCCTTTGACCAATCGGCGGATTACCTCTCCGTTGATCGCCGAGAGCAGATAGACATCGGCATATACGTTTCGATCTGAAAGAAACGCAACTTTGGAGCCGTCAGGCGAGAGGGATGGGCTTGTGTTGTAGTAGTTCTCCAGCTTTCTGTGGTCGGTGAGGCGGCGTGCGAACTCCTCCGGCTCCTCGCGCGAGGCGATCTCG
>CAZFNT010000384.1:0-853 GCA_964520315.1 uncultured Gemmatimonadota bacterium | reverse complement strand
GCGCGGAATCCAATTTGCGAAGCGAACGCACTTTGCCCAGCAGCTCCCCGACCTTCTCCCGACCGTAACGATTGCCGAGGAAGCGGAAGAGCGATTGGCCACCTTTGTATGCAAAGTAGCCGCCCAGGTAGTCGATTGGGGGCAGAGTGCCGCTCAAAACCGCGTCTCTAATGAACATGTCGGCCTTGGTGTCCCATCCTTCGGACGCGTACTCGGCCAGGCCTTCGCTGAACCAAAGTGGCAGATGCAACGAGCTCTGGCCTCCGATCAGGTTCGCGAGAGACCGACCGTAGAGCATGTCGAACATGACCGCGTGTATCAGCTCGTGATGCAGCACGTGGCGGAATTGATCGTAGTCGCCTTCGTACGGAACCACTACACGGTGTTTCAGGAACTCGGTGAACCCGCCTACCCCCTCTGGCAAAAGGCCGGGAGTCACGTTGGTGGTCTGAAAATCGTTGTGCGATTTGTAGATGATCAGGGGAATTCTATCGCTGATCTCGTATCTAAACTCCCTGGCGATCTGGGAGAGAGCTCGTTCCGATTCGATCGCGGCGAATCGCGCGAGATCTTCGGCACCACTGTAGAAGTAGACATCGAAATTCTTGCTTTCGAGAAGAAACCAGTCCCAGTTTTCGTACTGGACCTTGTTCTTTCCGAAAACCTGCCCGGGTGCGACGCATGCGCAAACCGAGACCAAGAGTAGCGAAAGGCGAATGCGAAGGGTCGGTCTGATCATCAGTTCTTACCGGTACGTTCGGTTCCGGGGGGACTACCTTGCGGGAAGCAGCTCCACCGATCGAATATCCATGTAGTGGGCGCGTGGCAGCGGAATAGCACGGATTCGCACCCG
>CAZFNT010000383.1:0-4519 GCA_964520315.1 uncultured Gemmatimonadota bacterium | reverse complement strand
CGCGTGCCCTTCGAGATGTCACGGTCACGAGGGGAATCGATCCTCGAGAGCTAGAGCTCATCGCCTTCGGGGGTGCCGGTCCGATGCACGCCGCGCTGCTTGCCGAGGAGCTGGGCATCACTCGAGTCGCCATTCCGCCGGATCCCGGTGCTCTCTCGGCGCTCGGCATGTTGTTGGCTCCAGCTATGCGCCTTCTCGCTCGAACTGTTCTGGTCAGAGCCGACGCGCGCGGATTGCGGAAGGCCCGGCGCGTGCGCGAGGAGCTCTCGAAACGCGTTGTGCGTGCACTGCACCGGGAGGGAATAGAATCCGCCGACGTCGACACGACGTACGATCTTCGTTACCTCGGGCAGTCTCATGAGATCACTTTGCCCTTCGATGGCAGCGATCCAACCATCGCATTTCATGAGGCATATCGACAGCGTTACGGCCGCGCTCTGGAGGGCAGAGCGGTAGAAATCGTGACGGTTCGTGTGCGCGGCGCCGCGCCTGGAATCCTCGTAGCCGAGCCGCAATCGCCGAATCCGGCACATGACACAGACGGGCAGGAAGCGATCGACGAGATTGTGACCGCCGACCATGCTGGCGGCATTGCCGCTCCAGTGTACGAGCGAAGCCAACTGCCATTGGGCGCCCGGCTTCGCGGTCCGGCCATCATCGTGGAGCTCACGGCAACGACAGTCGTCCCCGAAGGCTGGGGAATGAGTGTCTGTAACGATGGCCGCCTAGCTCTGATTTCGGGCAAGTCACTGAGCAGGAGCGAGAGTAGATGAGAAAGAGCCCCGATCCGGTTCTGCTGGAGATCGTTCGAAATGCGCTCGGCGCGATCACTGACGAGATGGGTGCCGCTTTGATGCGAACCGGATTCAGCCCCAATATCAAGGAAAGACGGGACTACTCGTGCGCTCTTTTCGATCGGAATGGTCGCGACATCGCGCAGGGCGACCATATGCCGGTCCACCTCGGTTCGATGCCGGCGGCGGTGGCATCGGCGATGTCCGATTGCCCCATGGGTCGCGGCGACGTAGTTGTTTCGAACGACCCTTATCGCGGGGGCACCCACCTCCCCGACATCACACTCATCGCGCCCGTGTTTCTGCATGGTAGCGACACTCCAGACTACTACGTGGCAAGCCGCGCCCATCATGCGGACGTCGGCGGTGCGACACCCGGATCCATGGGTCTGGCCACCGAGATCGTCTCGGAAGGGCTTCGGATTCCGCCCGTCCGTCTGGTTCGCAAGGGCGTTCCAGTGGTGGATTTGCTGCGCGTGTTAGCCGCAAATGTGCGATCTCCGCAAGAGAGGAGAGGAGATCTGGACGCGCAAATGTCGTCGCTGCATGTGGGCGCAACGCGCCTGCGCGAGACAGCGGATCGCTTCGGCCGAGATACACTCTCTCTCTACTGCGATGCGCTACTCGACTACTCAGAAAGAATGACTCGATCCGCTCTCCGCCGTCTGACCCCGGGAAGCTACAGCTTTGTCGATGCGTTGGACGGATCGATTTCTATCTGTGTTTCGGTGCGAGTGATACGCGGAGGCAGAGTGCGTTTTGACTTCTCGGAGTCGGCGGATCAGGTGGAAGCGCCGCTCAATGCACCTCGCGCGGTGACCCTTTCCGCGGTGGCTTACGTCATGCGCTGCCTGGCGGGATCGCAAGCGCCGTGGAACGCCGGTGCGCTACGGCCGGTCGAAGTGATTACACGCCCCGGCAGTGTGCTGGATGCTCGCCCGCCTTCGCCGGTGGCGGGTGGCAATGTCGAAACGAGCCAGCGAGTCGTCGACACGATTCTCGGGGCGCTGTCGGCGGCTCTTCCAGAAGAGATCCCGGCCGCAAGCCAGGGCACGATGAACAATCTTTGCCTGGGTGGGATCGGCGAGGACGGAGAGCAGTGGGCCTACTACGAAACGGTGGCTGGGGGAGCGGGGGCCGGGCCGCGAGGTTCCGGGGAGCACGGGATCCACACTCATATGACCAACTCGCGCAACACACCGATCGAGGCGCTGGAGCACTCTCTGCCCTTGCGGGTCCGCGAGTACCGCCTCCGTTCCCAGAGCGGAGGCAGAGGCCGGCACCGCGGTGGATCGGGAGTCGTGCGCACGATCGAGTCGCTCGCTGAGGCGCGACTGACCCTTCTTTCGGATCGCAGAACGACTCGTCCCTACGGGTTGGCCGGAGGAGGCGCGGGGGTCTGCGGAGAGGCCTCGGTCGAGAGGGTGGACGGATCGGTGACGCGACTCGAAGGTAAGAGCGAGGCTAAGCTGGCGCCAGGAGAGAGCATCAGGATCGAGACGCCGGGCGGGGGAGGATGGGGGGCGGGGGCGAGCAGCGATTCCACCGAAACAGTCTCCCAGTCCGAGCTCGACCTGGCTGAGATCGAGCTCCACAGAGAAGAGCTGGGGCCGATTTGTGGAGTGGATGAGGCCGGCCGAGGTCCCTTGGCGGGCCCGGTGGTAGTGGCCGCGGTGGTCCTCTCACCCCTCCGCCGGGTCGCCGGCGTCAGAGATTCGAAGAAGCTGACCCCTGCTTCGAGAGAAGCGTTGGCGCTCGAGATCCGGGCGACCGCGCTGAAATACGCCGTAATTGTCGTCGATCACGAGGAGGTCGATCGGTTGAACATCTTGGCGGCGACCCTGGAGGGGATGCGCCGCGCTGTGGAGTCGCTCGATCTGCGGCCAGCGTTGGTCTTGGTGGATGGCAACCGATTACCGGAGGTCGACGCCGAAGAGGGTGTTCGATGGCGAGCGGTCGTGAAAGGGGATGATCGCTTTGCTTCGATTGCGGCGGCGTCGATTCTCGCCAAAGTCGAACGAGATCGCATCATGGTGCAACTCGACTTGCGCTACCCCGGCTACGGCTTCGCCGCTCACAAAGGCTACCCCACCGTCCAACACCGGCGGGCGTTGGTGGCGATGGGGCCTTGCCCCGTTCATCGCCGCTCGTTCAGGCTCGACTACCGATCCTGAGTTTCGTCGGCATCTTCCGCCACACCGGGTCGGTCGACTTCCGGCTTCTCCTCGGGAGGGGCGGCGGCGGCAGGCTGCGCCGCGGGGCCGGATTGGGCCGGGGGAGAAGCAGGTGTGTAGCTCGGCGGAGTGTATGTAGCGCTGCGCCAGGCGTCCTCCTCCTGTTGGCGGTCCTTCCGCCTCTTGAGAAAGAGAAGCACAATCAGCACGACAATCAGACCGAAGAAGAACCTCGAAAGGCTCCCCCCGGAATCCTCGTCCTCTTCGTCGTCTTCATCGGCGGCCACGGTGACCTCTTCATCGTCACCGGCGGAGCGATCCGGAGGATCGTACGAAGCCCGCAGACCGCTCAGCGATGCCTCGATATCGGCGAGCGAGCTCTCCAGCTCATCCGCACGCTCCCTCAGCAGCTCGCCCTGCGCCGTCAAGATATCGGCGGCTTGGTACAGATCGCCCTGATCGGATCGAGCTGCATCGATACGCGCCTCCACCTGGTCGAAGATATCCTCGACCTCGGGGGGGGAATCGTCAGATCCACAAGCCGAGAGGAGGATTGCGAGCGCCACGAGCGCGCCGCCGGCGGGACCGACTCGAAAACTCATGCCAGATCTCCTGGTTACCGCGGTTCGGGGTGAGCAAATGAGCCCATGAACGACGGCGCAGGATACTACCGGCCCCCGGTTCTCACAAGCGATCGAGTGCGCTGCCTGACGTTTCGACATAGCAGCGGGATCCCCGAGGGACCGCATTGGCGAGCCGACCGCCGTCTTTCGTAGCCAGGCATGCCCAGCGGCTCCGCTCTGGACGAAGCTCCCGCCCTGCGAAGCTCACAAGCGCTGAAGCTCCGCTCGCCCCACGCCGCTTCACGGCGCGAACGCGAGTTCCCCGCGTTGTCGAGCGGTTCCGAACCGGCTCATTCGCGTCGCTCCGTCTCCCAGGAGCCAGCTGCACTCGGGCACAGGACACGCAGAGCCGGTCGCCACCATCCGTGGGACGCGCCGAGCCTCCGCGCTTCAGAGGCTCGCAGGGCGTCGCGTTCGAGGAAGCGGAGCGACGGGGCATGCCTCGCGTCGATTTCGCGGAGCTCGGCTAAGGGTCCACGCAGAAATAACTAGGGACTCTTGCGCCCAGATGCGCTGCAGATGGGATGCAAGAGTCCCCAGCTGTTTCTGCGTGGACCCTAAGCGATGCTCGGTCCCCCTTCCCCTCCATATCGAAACGTCAGGGCGCTGGGTATGATCCAACCCATGATCGGCAGATCGTCACCCGTTCCGAGCGTCAAATGCTTCTGATCGGGCCCGCGCTGCTGCGGCGGCTCGCACGTCGCGCCGAAGCCGCGTGGCCGCAAGAGATCTGCGGCCTGCTCGTCGGTGAGCAAGCGGAGGAGCAACGCCGCGTGCGAGAAGTCGTGCCCTTGGTCAATCGCGCGAGCTCGTCCGACGCCTTCTCGGCGGCGCCGATCGATGTGCTGGAGGCCGAGGAAAGGGCGCGTTGCAGCGGCCTGGCGGTCGTGGGCGTTTTCCACAGCCACCCGGGAGGATGCGCTTCGCC
>CAZFNT010000382.1:0-4520 GCA_964520315.1 uncultured Gemmatimonadota bacterium | reverse complement strand
ACCAGCGGCGAATCGGGCGAGCGGCAAGGTTGTGGGGATATGTACGACCTGATCTGTCTCTTGCCGGGGGGCGTGAACCACATGGGCGCGCACTTCATATCTCGCTGGTTTCCGGGCGGTACCGACCTGGGCGGGGGCTACTGCTACGGCCCGATCCAGGAGATCGCCGACAATATCGCCGAGATTCGGGCCGACGGGGGGTTCGCGCTCATGAACCACCCCTGCCCCAACTGGACTCTGGGCGGATCGATCACGTCGAACTCCGACGCCGCGATCACGGGGATTCGCGAGGGCGGCCTCACCGGCGCCGAGATCTGGAACGGGAAGAAGCGCAGCGGACAAACCGGGCCTGTCCGTTGGTGGGTGAAACACCTGCTCCGGGGCAGCAAGATCCACTGCTTCTCGGGATCCGATACGCACGACGACGCCTTCGACTTCGGCTGGACCCACGTCTACGCTTTTCCCGATCTCTCGCGGGAATCGGTGCAGCGCTCGCTCGAGAGGGGCCTGGTCTACGTCTCGAACTACCAGTATCTGGCGATCGGCGGCCAAACTCCTGGAGCGGCATGGGTGCCGATGGGAGGCGACGTGAGCTTCGCGTCGGGCGTCGGCTCTCAGGATGTTCTGGTCGGGGTCGCCTACGACATGGGGGACAGATCCGCCGACGTAGAGGTCTACCGCGGGCGGGCGGGCGACAGCTCCGAGGTGATGATCGCCCAATTCGCCGGCGTCTCCGGTGACGGCTATCTGCTGATGAGCGATACCGCCCCGAAGGACCGCGACTCTTACTATCGTGCTTATTCGATTGCTCCGGGATCGAATCCCGAAGAGGGTGTGGCCTACACGAACGCGGTCTGGTTCACTCCCGAGCCCTGATTCCCGTTCAACCTGGGTAATCCCCAGTGATGTAGCGGGTAAGATGCTCGATCTCGGCCGCCTGGTTGTCGCAGATCCGCGCTGTCAGGTGGCGCATCGAGATCATGCCGATGAACTCCTCACCGTCGATCACCGGCAGATGGCGGAACCCGTGTCGGGTCATGATCGCCATGCACTCGCCCACTCTGCGATCCGGCGGGACCACCACGACTTTCGAGCTCATGATCTCGGAGACCCGCATCTCCTTCGAGCGGCGCCCCTTGAGAGCCACGCCCCGCAGGTAGTCGCGTTCGGTGAGAATGCCGCAGATCTCGCTTCCTCGAGCGACGAGCAGCGCGCCGACGTTGTTGCGGACCATCGCGCCGATCGCCTCGAAGACCGTGGCGTCGGGCTCAACGGTGATCGGTCTGGCGTCGATAGCACTCAGGATGTCGGAGACCTTGGTTTGCATAGTGTTTCCTCGGGTGCCGCCCCAGGTTTGGTTGACTGCCTCGTGAGACAGGATAGGGCAAACGCCAGCGCTTCGCCGAAAGGCCCCTTTTCCCGCCTCAGGGCTCCGAGTACTGTCGAGCGATCGAATCCCAGCTCTCAAGCCCGTGACGGAGTGAGCCATGCTCAGACGGATCGCCCGCGCCGTGACGGCGCTCTTTCTCGCCACCTTCTCCGGCCAGGCCGCCAATGTTCGGGTCGACGACGCACCCGACGCGACCGGGCAGGACTCACCACATCTGACGATCGACCGCGATGGCGGAGCTCACGTGGTCTGGGCCGATGCGCGCGAGGGCGGCAAAGATGTGCGATACAGCCGATCGGGCGACGGAGGAGCCACGTGGTCGCCTTCGGTAAGGGTCAACGACGCGCAGGGGCAGTTGATGGCCGGCTCGCAGAACGGTCCCCAGATCCGATCGATCGGCCCCGACTCCCTGATAGTCGTCTGGAGCGACACCCGAGACGGCTACTTCGATACGAATGTGGTGGCCTCGAGCTCCGTCGACGGTGGCGCGACGTGGTCACCGGCCGTCCGCGTGGACGATGACGTGGAGACCGCCTTCAACTTTTTGCCGAGCCTCGACGTTACCGGCGGCGGTCGGGTAGTGGCGGCCTGGCTGGACGAGCGCGGTGAGCAGCCCGGAATCTACTTCGCCGGCTCCGACGATCTCGGCGCGACCTGGAGCCCCAACGTGATGGCCGTGGTCGAGCCGGAGGGGGAGCCCTGCGATTGCTGCCTTCCCCATCTGGTCGCCGGACCGGGCGGTTCTCTTCTGCTTGCCTTCCGCAACAACATCGACGATGTGCGGGATGTCTATCTCGCCAGGTCTTCGGACGGCGGCGCCACCTGGCTCGAGCCGGTTCGAGTCGCTGACGGCGGGTGGGTGATTCATGGGTGTCCGACGAGCGGCCCCGCCCTGGGCGTCTCGGGCAGCGATCTGGTGATGACCTGGATGGACGCGAACAGCGGGCACAGCGTGATCTACTCCGATCTTTCGTTCGATTTCGGTGCCAGTTTCGGACAGGATGTTGGAGTGCGCGATCCAGGGGCGACAGCCAACGTGAATCGGCCCGTGATAGCGACGTACGAGGAGTCGATCTACGTCGCGTACAACTCCACCGCGCGGGACCTGGGCGATGTGCTTTTGGCGCATTCACTCGACAAGGGTGCGACCTGGAGCGTCCTGGGTTATCTCTCCGACGCCCCCGCGGGCTCTCGCGAGAACGATGTGGAGCTCGTCGTCGACGGTCAGGGGACACCGCTGGCCGTGTGGACCGATCGCAGGAGCGACAACGCCGGAGACATCTACTTCGGGAGTGAAGCTACGACAGGGGTCGACCGAGAGTTGCGCGGGGCAGCGCCACCGCTTCGAGCAACGCTGCACGCCCCACGGCCCAACCCCTTCAATCCTCGTACGGCGATTCCGCTGACCCTCGACCGAGAGGCGTGGGTGGCGTTGCGGATCCACGATATTGGGGGACGTCGCCTTCGACAGCTTCACGATGGTCGTCTACACACCGGCGACTACGCCTTTGAGTGGGACGGCCGAGGAGCGAATGGCGTGGAGCTGCCGAGCGGGGTCTATCTCGCGGTCGCGTCATTCGACGGAGTAGCTCTTCCACCCAGGCGCTTGTTGCTCGTAAAGTAGCTACCAACATGCACCTACCCCCGTCCTCCGAAGAGATCGAGAAGCTGGCGCATCGCTCGATCGGGCATCTCCCCCGAGAGCTGAGCGAACATTTGGCCGGGCTCGTGTTTCAGGTCGTCGAGTTCCCCGACGAAGAGACGATGGACGCCCTGGATCTCGAGACACCCTTCGACATTCTCGGGCTCTATCACGGCGTGGCCATCGGTGAGAAGGGGCACGGACCGGCGCTGCACGGCAACGACATCGTCTTTCTCTATCGCCGTCCGCTCCTGGACTATTGGTGCGAAAGCGGGCAAGACCTCGACCGGCTGGTGGGATTGGTGCTACTGCACGAAATCGGTCATCATTTCGGTTTCTCCGACGAAGAGATGGCCCGATTCGAGGAGCGTTTCTGACAGTGACCGCGGTCGATCGCGGCGGAGGCGAAGCGATGCTCAGAGACACATACCCCTTCTACCTCGCCGGCAAGCCATCGCAGCCGAACACCGATCTGGAGGTCACCGACAAATTCCGGGGAAGCGTCGCCGCGCGAGTGGCCATGGCGACACCGGAACACATAGACGCGGCCATCGCCGCGGCCACAGCCGCTACCGGCCCAATGGCTCGAATGCATGCCTATGAGCGACAGAAAGTGCTCCAGCACTGCGTACAACGTTTCACAGATCGCGCCGATGAGTTGACGCTCGGCCTCTGCATCGAAGCCGGCAAACCGATCAAGGATGCTCGCGGCGAGGTAGGTCGCCTGATCGACACTTTTCGCATCGCCGCTGAAGAGAGTGTGCGAATCGTCGGTGAAGTGTTGCCGATGGACATCAGCGAGCGGGCCGCCCGCTATCGCGGTATGTGGAAGCGGGTTCCGCTGGGGCCCTGCTCCTTCATCAGTCCCTTCAATTTTCCATTGAACTTGGCCGCCCACAAAGTGGCGCCGGCGATCGCCTGCGGTTGTCCCTTCGTGCTCAAGCCCGCCAGCCTGACCCCGATCGGGGCGCTGATCATCGGCGAGACCCTGGCCGAGACGGAGCTGCCGGCCGGCGCCTTCTCGATTCTGCCATGTCGCCGCGACGGCGCCGACCTTTTCACCGTGGACGAGCGCCTCAAGCTGCTCAGCTTCACCGGCTCGCCCGAGGTCGGCTGGGCGCTGAAGGCGCGGGCAGGCAAGAAGAAGGTGGTGCTCGAGCTGGGCGGCAACGCTGCCTGCGTGGTCGATGAGACATGGGACGACCTCGGGGACGCCGTCGCCAGGATCATCATCGGTGCCTTCTACCAGAGTGGGCAATCGTGCATCGGCGTGCAGCGCATTTTGGCGCACCGATCGATCTACGACGAGCTGCGGGAGCGCCTGGTCGAAGCGACCCGCCGGCTTCGATCCGGTGACCCGCGCGACGAACAGACCTTCATAGGCCCGATGATCAGCGAGAAGGAGGCCCGTCGACTGCACGGGTGGATCGACGAGGCGCGAAGCGCCGGGGCCAGTCCCACAGTCCCAGCAGGGAGGATTCCCCGGCG
>CAZFNT010000381.1:0-4536 GCA_964520315.1 uncultured Gemmatimonadota bacterium | reverse complement strand
GAATCTGACCCAAATCTGGGCGCGATCTGACACGTTTGTTTCTTTCCGGACCCTTGAGCACCAGACCGTGGGAGGGCTCTGCGCTGCAACGTCGATCGACATTTCGTCTTGTGCTGGTTTTCGCGGGCCTGTGTCTCGCGGGTGCTGAGAAGGCCGATGCGAAACAGGCCGTCTTCCGCCAGTACGGTGTGGACGACGGACTCAGCCAGTCACAGATCCGTGCGATCGTTCAAGATCGCGATGGGTACGTCTGGCTCGGCACGGAGTACGGTCTCTCCCGCTTCGACGGCCGGGAGTTCAAGACCTACACGGTCGAGGATGGCCTGCGGAGCAACCGCTTCTCGGCCGGAATCGTCGACATGCGAGGCCGCCTCTGGTTCGGGCACCCCATGGGTGGACTCACCCGCTTCGATGGTGATCGATGGGAGGCGTTCGACGAGCCCGAGGGAACCTACGGCGCCGAGGTGCTGGACCTTCTGGAAGACCGCTGGGGACGCATGTGGATCGCTACCTACGGCGATGGTCTTCAGCGCTTCGATCCCGAGCTCGGCCTTCAGAGGATCTCCGATCCCGGTCTTCCCGGCGATTGGGTCTTCACGCTGCTCAAGTCCGACAACCGCCTATTCGCGGGCACACGTGCGGGCCTCTACTCCCTGCCGCTGGGACCGAGCGTAGAACCGGGCGCGAGCCCCGAGGCGTGTTTCAGAATCGAATCACCCGACGTGCCGGTCATCTCGTCGGCCGTGGATTCCTGGGGAACGATCTGGATCGGCACGGTGGACGGTTCGATATACGCGCGTCCGAGAGAGGAGCGCTCCAGCATCGACTGGCGGGGACCCTTCGGCGTCGAACATGGTCTCTCGGACCGACCGGTCTACGACATAACGCCGGTCTCCCAGGGAGCCGAAGAGCAAATATGGGTCTCCACCCTCGGAGGCGGTGTCATCCGATTCAGGCCAGATCTGGCCAACGAGGTAATCTGCGATCCGGTCACTTACACGCTACGAGACGGTCTCGCGGTCAACGATGTCGTATCCGCCATGGAGGATCGAGAGGGCAACCTCTGGTTCGGCACCGACGGCCAGGGAGTATCGCTCTATCACGGGAGCCCCTTCACCGCTTATCTCCACACGCCAAACCCGAAGCTGAGTGCGATCTGGGCGATCGCCGAGGACGACGAGGGTCGCTTCTGGTTCGGCACACAGGCCGGTCTTGTTCGCTACACCCCCTCGAAGTTGAGCGAAAGCGGAGCCGAGACCGTCGTCTACTCCACCGAGACCGGACTGCCGGACGACAGCATTCGAGACATTCACATCGACGACGACGGGTATCTCTGGCTGGCCACCGACAGCGAGGGACTGGTCCGCTTCGATCCCCGCGACGAGTCGATCTTCGTAGTGACCGAAGACGACGGCCTCCCCAGCAATCAGTTGCTGGCTCTCGCACCGGGCGAAGAGGACGATCTCTGGATCGGATTCTACGAAGGCGGAGTCGCTCGCTACACCCCCCCGTTCGTGTTCGATCCCTCGGACAGCATCATGGGAACGACACAGTCGTATCGACTGATGGAGGGTTCGTTCGACACGAGCGTCTACGAAGTTTTTCGTGACCGCCACGGAGGAATCTGGCTTGCGACTTCCGATCTCGGCCTGGGCGAATTCGTGAGCGCGGACGCTGTAGGCGACAGTGGTTGCTTCACTTTTCACGCGGAAGCGGCTGGGCTTGAACATCTCTCTCTAAACGGAATCGACGAAGACAGCAAAGGGAGGATCTGGATCGCCACCGACGATGGAGGTGTCTACTCCTTCGATCGAGGTCTCTTCACGAACGTCGTGGGCGGGAGCAGAATCGCTGAAGAGCTGGTCTACTTGCTCGCGATTGGCTGTGACGACCGAGTTCTCGTAGGAACGAACAAAGGTCTCTATCGCTACGACGACTACCCGGGTCAGTTCACGCATTTTGGCACCGAGGACGGGTTCGCCGGCATAGAGACCAATGTGCACGCAACCTTCGAGGACTCCGAGCATCAACTCTGGTTCGGAACGATTTGTGGCGCGTTTAGATACAATGCGGCCGCCGATCGCGAGAATCTCGTCGCGCCGAAGATCCATCTGACGGGCATGAGAGTCGAATACGAGCCTGTCGAGATGAGACAAGATCTCGTCTTGGAGTACGATCGCAATCATGTAGCCTTCGAGTTCGTAGGAATCTCTACTAGGGCGCCCGAAGGAGTCAGATACAGATATAAGCTCGATGGCTTCGACCCGGGCTGGCTAGACCTGACGACGGACAACGACGCGACGTATTCGAATCTGCCTCACGGCGAGTACACCTTCCTCGTGGAAGCGTTGAATAGCGACGGTATAGCCTCTCTCAGGCCCGAGAGCATTCACTTCACGATCAAGGCGCCGTTCTGGGAGACACTCTGGTTTCGATTGCTCGCAGTGATCAGCGGAATCGTTCTCGTGCGATGGGTAGCGCGGCGAAAGATCAGAGGAGTCGAGCGCACAAATCGAGAGCTCGAAGCCAAAGTCGTGGAGCGCACGCGTGCTCTCGTAGACCGTGAGGAACACCTGGAGAAAACGAATCGAGCGCTGGAGCAGGCTGTGATCGACGCGCGACAGGCAGCCGCGGCCAAATCGGCGTTCCTGGCAACGATGAGCCACGAAATCCGAACACCGATGAATGGCGTACTCGGAATGGCGGAGCTCTTGATCGCCAGTGAGTTGACAAGCGATCAGCAACACTGCGCGGAGCTGATCCAGGATTCGGGGTCGACACTGCTTTCACTCATCAACGACGTGCTCGACCTCTCGAAAATCGAGGCTGGCGGCACAATAATCGAAGAGACCGACTTCGATTGCGCAGAGTTGGTCGTATCGATCCTCTCGCTGATGGCGCCCAAAGCAGCCGAGAAGGGGATCGAAATCGGCTGCTCGATCGACCCCTGCATTCCCCTTTCGTTGATCGGTGATCCGCACCGACTGCGCCAAATCCTGATGAACCTGATCGGCAACGCTATCAAGTTCACCGACGAAGGGCAGGTGATCGTGCGGGTGCGTGCGGAGTGGGGAGGGGGACCGGAGAGGGTCGGGCTCTGCTTCGAGGTCGTCGATTCGGGAATCGGCATCGGGGAAGAAACGCTGCACACGGTCTTCGAACCCTTCAGGCAAGAGGACAGCTCGTTCACTCGCCGCTACGGCGGCACGGGACTGGGGCTGACGATCTGCCAGCGGCTCGTCACCTGCATGGGTGGAGAGATCGGCGTCGATAGTACGCGCGAACGGGGAAGTCTCTTCTGGTTCCGGGTCGAGCTCGGCGGGGGGGCTTTGGTTGCCACACGACCCCTTCCGCCAGAAACCGTGGTTCTGATCATCGATTCGAACCATGTCATGCGAATGCTGCTGCGAGATCAGCTCGATCAGCTCGGTGCTACCGTGCGAACCGCGGCGTCCGCCACCGAGGCGCTTCGGATGAACGACCACTGCGACTGGATCCTCATCGACAATCGAGAGGGTATCTCGTGGCTGGCGTCGACCGTGGCGAAGCTGCGGAGCCACTTCGCGCATCGCCACGCGAGGTTGGCGATCATGGTCCCACTGGGAGAAGAGCTCTGTGCCGGCCTCGAACCTTGCCGCGCCCTCCAGAAACCGGTCGCGCCTGGCGGATTGCTCGCCATGCTTCGCCCCGATGGCGGTCAGGCCGCCTCGACCCGGCCCGAGGACCAGATGGCGGAGGAGAGCGAACCGGCGTGGACCGGCGCCCGGGTCCTCGTGGTCGACGACAACTTGATCAATCTCAAGGTCGCCGAGCGGATGCTCGAGAACCTGAGGTGCGATGTCGACTCCGTCGAGAGTGGAGGTGAAGCGATCGCGGCGATCGAGGAGGGGGACTACGACATCGTCTTCATGGACTGCCAGATGCCTGAAATCGACGGTTTCGAGGCCACCGAACGGATCCGCCGGATGGAGGGCGGAGACAGATTCCCCATCGTCGCTCTGACCGCCAACGCCATGGAGGGAGACCGAGAGCTCTGTCTGGCCGCGGGCATGAACGACTACCTGGCCAAACCGATCGATCGTCGCAGGCTGGCGGAGATGCTGACCAGATACCTCGTCACCAGATCCAACGCCCCCCTAGTCGGGGAGAGCGACCTCTAGCACTCCCCCTTCGGTCTCGGCCACCTCGGTGCGCAGCGTTGCGGCCGCCGTGGCGGCGAGGAGATCGGCCTCGGCTCCGAGGAGCGCGTCCAGACGCTCTGAAGGTCCGCGCACACCGATAGCGGGAACCTCGACGCGGATCGACAGGCTTCGATCGCTCTTGATCTTCCGCACCTGCCCGAGCACCTCGACAGCGCCGATGAAAGCCGCCGCCTCGTTGTGGTCGATCCCCAGCTCTTCCCCTTGTGGCCAAGGCGCCCGGTGGATCGAAGCGCCGCTCGAGCCGGACTGCCACCCCCACACCTCTTCGGTGATGAAAGGCAAGAAGGGCGCGAAGAGGCGCAGGGCCGCCGATAGGCCACACGACCAACCGGCG
>CAZFNT010000380.1:1050-4558 GCA_964520315.1 uncultured Gemmatimonadota bacterium | reverse complement strand
TCCGGGGCCGAGTACGGAACTCGAAGGAGCATGCGAGCTGGGTCACAAGTCCCGGGTCACGAAACAGAACTCCGAGTTGCGGCGCAAGTATGCGTCATGACTCCCCCATCAGCCGGTAGCACTCCCAGTTGCGACAGGTTTTGGGAGCGTATGACGTTTTTCGGCATCTACTTCACGACCGAATTCGCTCTGCTGCTCGGCCGGAGAATCAAACGTCCCAATGCGAGAGCCGCGAAGACCATCGAAGAGCTGATGGCGCGCCTCGAACAAGACGCCGGCAAGGGCTGATCTCAGCCGACGCGGCGTCTCACGGCTGTCGCGCCACCGGAAAACCGGCCGGGCCGCGATCGTAGCGCCCAACGCGCGGATGTCGCGCCCAGCCCCACCACCGGCGAGCGTCCCCGGCCTCGACTCACACGCCAGATCTCGTCGGAGCTCTCGGGAGCTTGCGGCTATATCGAAACGTCAGAGATATGCGCGCAGACGTGACGTTTTGACATAGTGGCGGGATCCTCGAGGGGACTGCGCACTTAGGGTCCACGCAGGACTAACTAGGGACTTTTGCATCCCATCCGCAGCACATCTGGGCGCAAAAGTCCCTAGTCATTTCTGCGTGGACCCTTACCGGCAGATAAGGGCGTGGGGATGTTCCTGGGCCATCGGTTCATCCGAAAGGCGATGTGGGCAAGCCAGGCGTCCATGAAATCAAACGCCACCAGTTTCCAACCTACCCGAGATCGAGCACATTGCGCGCCCCGCTGGCTCTGATGCCCCCTCAGGATCGACAGCTCCCGGTCGATCCTCCGAACACAGTAGCCGCCTACCACAACGACGACAGTGCCTCGATATGCCTCGGATCATCGGATGAGATCAGTCGAATCGGGAATCTCCCTCTCTCTGCCCTCCACATGGGCTAGTGCCACCGCCGGCGTGGGACTCTGGTTTCTTGTCGAGACCGTGGTGGAGGTGATTGGCGGCGCTCCGGAACGGGGCCATCTCGCTCCCGGGTTCCTCTTGCTCTGGATCTTGGGGCTCGGCACCGCCGTCTTCGCGGGACAGGTGCTCTTCCTTTGGATCGCTTCCCGCCACCGATCGCCTTTCTCCAGGGCGTCGGTCGCGGGTTGGTGGACGGCCGTCGCGTCGATCGGCCTTCTCGTCGGGTTGCGTGCATTCCGAGCCGGCGCCAACGCCAAGGGTGAGGCGTTCGGCTGGCTCGCGGTGGGTGTGGTCGTGGCGGCGATCGTGGTTGGTCTGGCGTGGATACCCGCGCTGGGGGCACGGTGGCCCGCCGCGAAGAGGGATCGGCCAACGTCGCCCAGAGCGCGAAGAGGCCGGGGCTTGGGGACGAGCCCACGGCCACGGGCAACATCTGTACGACGAAGCGCTGCGCGTTCCGCTCATCGTCAAGCCCGCCGGCCCACCTCGCCCGGAGCGTCGGAGTGCCCTCGTGTCGTTGGTAGACGTCGCACCCACGGTGTTGGAGCTGCCCGGAATGAGTCCGGATGCCTTGGGAGGACCCGGGCGATCCCGCGTCGATCGCCGCGGGCCACGAAGCGCGAACGCCGCCGTCCCCCGAGGACTTGGCCCTCTCCGAGAGCATCCTCGTCGGCGATGAATCGAAGTCGATCACCGATGGACGTTTCAAGCTCATCGTACGGGGCTGGTTGAAGGAGCGACGCGAGCAGGAGCTCTACGACCTTCTAGCCGACCCCAATGAGCGCCACAACCTCATCGACCGCCACCCCGAAATCGCCGCGGATCTGGACGCCACCCTCGCCGGCCGGCTCGCCTCTCGCGAGGCCAGGGGGGCCGATCGCGACGCGCGAGTTCCCGAGGGGTTGCGGTCTCAATTGGGGGCGTTGGGCTACTTGCCGTAGCGCTATGCTGGCGTCGCCGACGAATCATCGGTGATCCCACACAGCACCGGAGCAGCGTCCCTTGGCCCGTGTCGCCCTCTTCTCTTTCAAAGCGATCATCGACCCCGATGGGAATCTGGCGGGGCCGGCGATTCGGCCCTTCGAGATGGCGCGCGCCCTTGCCGGCCGCGGCCACGAAGTGCAGCTCCTCGAACCGGAGAGCGCGCGCGGACCGGCGCCTGAATCCACGGTCGGAGCCGGCGTCACTCTGAGCCGGTGGCGGCCCGGCCGCTCCCTCTCCCCTTTCGTGCGCGACGCGCAGGTCGCGATTCTCCCGCAAGAGCTGGTGGGTTCCTTCACCGATTTCGGACCCGTCCCCCGGGTCGTCGATCTCTTCGATCCGCATTTCGTCTCTTGCCTCTTCAACCAAGGCGCGCATTTCGACGCCGAGCGGGCCTTCTACTACGCCGGCAAGATCCACGACCTGGCCCGGGCGTTGCGCGAGGGGGATCTCTTCCTCTGCGCCGGCAGGCGGCAACGCCTTTTCTATCTCGGCATGCTCCAGCTTCTCGGGCGCGTCAACCCTGAAACGATCCGCGAGATCGACCGCCTGATTCGGGTCGTGCCCCTCGCCGCGCCCGAGGGCGCCCCGGAGGCCGGTCCCCCCCTGATTCGAGGCGTGCACTGCGCGAGTGACGCGCCGATCGTGCTCTGGTCGAGCGGTATCTACCCCTATCTCGACGCCGATATCTTGCTCGATGCCTTTCTGCGGCTACGGACCGAGCTGCCGAGCGCACAGCTTCTCTTCGCCGGCGCCGACAACCCGACCGCCCCGGAGATGCGCGAGGGGTATCGGGCGCTCCGCTCGCGGGTCGAGAGGGAGTCGATCCAGGGAATCCACTTCCACCCTTGGCTGCCTTACGAAGAGCGGGGACGGATCTACCACGAGGTCGACGTGGCGGTAGCCCTCTCCCCCCCCCACCTCGAGACCGAACTCTGCTTCCGCCACAGAATCGTCGACCTGCTCTGGGGTGGAGTGCCGGTCGTGGTGGCCGGCGGCAACGACCTCGGGGAATGGACCGCGCGGGAGGGGGCGGCGCGCATTCTGGGCGAGTTCGAGGCGGGCGCGCTCGCCCGGATCCTGCGTGAGATCCTCGCGGAGCGCGGCGATCGTGATGCGATGTCGCGGGCAGCCCGCGCAATGGCCGAGGGGCCCCTCTCTTGGGACCGGATCGTCGAGCCGATCGACGAATTCTGTCGCGACCCCCGACCCGCGCCCGACCTCGCCGCGCCCCATCTCGCAGCGAGCCTGCGCTCGGTTCTTCGCATCCCCCTGAAAAACTACAGGGGGCTCCTGAATCGTGCCCGGATCTCCTACCACGTGCGCGGCGGTCTCGCGGGGATGTTGCTGCGACGGGGACGGGGCTGATGTGCGGCATAGCGGGGTTCTTGAGGCTCGACGGCGCGGATGCGGACCCGCGGGAGCTCGAGCCGATGGTGCGAGCCCTGGCCCACCGCGGCCCCGATGACGAAGGGGCGTTCGTTTCGGGACCGGTTGCGCTCGGGCACAGGCGGCTCTCGATCGTCGATCTCTCCGCGGCCGGGCACCAGCCGATGGTGGACGAGTCCGGCGGCTCCGCATTGGTCTACAA
>CAZFNT010000380.1:0-1040 GCA_964520315.1 uncultured Gemmatimonadota bacterium | reverse complement strand
AACCATGACGAGCTCCGCCGGGAGTTGGAGAGCGCCGGACGGCGGTTCCGATCGCGCACCGACACCGAGGTGCTTCTCCAGGGGCTGGCGGAATGGGACGAGAACCGCCTCCTTCACCGCCTGAACGGCATGTTCGCTTTCGCCTCGTGGGACGGCACGCGCCTCCTGCTGGCGCGCGATCGACTCGGGATCAAACCGCTCTACACCGCCGAAGCGAAGGGGCTCTTCCTTTTCGCGTCAGAGCTCAAGGGAATCGTCGCGCACCCTGCCTTCACACCGAGTCTCGATCCGGTCGCGCTCCACCACTATCTGGCCTTCTACGTCGTCCCCCAGCCCCATTCGCTTCTCGCCGGGGCGGCGGCACTGCCTCCGGCCCACACCCGCGTGATCGACCTCGGCGGCCCGCGGGAGCCGAAGCGCTGGTGGAGCCCCCCCACCGAGATCGAGCCGGACCCCAGCTTCGGGCGATGGCGCGACCGGGTTCGCTCGGGGCTCGAAGAGAGTGTGCGGCGGAGAAAGATGGGGGACGTCGAGGTGGGCGCGTTCCTCTCCGGTGGCACAGACTCATCCGCGGTGGTGGCCCTCATGCGCCAGGCCGTGGAGGGCGAGCTGCACACCTTCTCGATCGGCTTCGGCGAAGAGGGGGCCGAGCTCGACGAGCTTCCGCACGCGCGGGCGGTCGCGGAGCGTTGGGGAACGCGGCACCGGGAGCGGCGGCTCTCGGGCGAAGACGTGGCGGCCGCGCTGCCACGAATCGTCTGGCATATGGACGAGCCCGCCGGTTTCGCCCTCTGCAACTACTTCGTCTCGGAGCTGGCGGGCGAGGCCGGAGTGCCGGTCGTGCTCTCGGGGCTCGGGGGGGACGAGCTCTTCGCCGGCTACGAGCGCCATCGGGTGCTCATGGAGCGCGAGCGCCTCTTCGATCGATTCGCGCGGCTGCCTTCGTTCACCCGGGGGCCGCTCGCCCAGCGCCTCGCCGAGCTCTTGCCGGTGCCGAGGGCGGGGGCCTTCGTGCGCCAGGCGGCGATGGGCCTCGCGGA
>CAZFNT010000379.1:0-4586 GCA_964520315.1 uncultured Gemmatimonadota bacterium | reverse complement strand
TCCCGTGATCCCCACCACGACCTGGCGACCAGGCGGCTCCGAAGCCGCCAAAGCCTCTCGCCACTCACTTGCCCGCTCACCATCGTCATCCGCGAATCGTTCGGCGCAGGTGATCGCCCGCGCCAACCCGCGCGGCTCGCTCACTCCCCTCAATACCTCGCGCGCATCGATGTCGGATCGCCCCTTGGAATCGGGACCGCCCCCGGTCAGAGGGTCGAAATCGCAGGTGCGGAGCACCTCGTCGATCATCCCGAAAAGGCCCATTCTGCGCCCGTCGTCCGGACTGAAGATCCGATCGATGCCGTAGGCATGGAGCTGCTCGATCTCCTCGGGAACGATCACGCCCCCGCCCCCCCCGAAGATGCGGATCCGCGGAGCACCGCGCTCGTCGAGCAGATCGCGCGCGTACTTGAAGAACTCCATATGACCCCCCTGATAAGAGGTCAGAGCGATCCCTTGCGCATCCTCCTGAATCGCCGCATCGACGACCTCGGCCACGGAGCGGTCGTGCCCGAGATGGATCACCTCTGCGCCGCGGGCCTGAAAAAGACGGCGCATGATGTTGATCGCCGCGTCGTGGCCGTCGAAGAGCGAGGCGGCGGTGATCAGGCGAATCGCGTTTTGGAGAGCGGGCGGGGCGTCTGAGCGGATCGCGGCTTCGTCGGCGCTGCGGGTTTTCGGCATGAGAAGAGGATACCACTCGCGCGCGACGATTCCGCGGCCGCGGAGCTCTACAAGGGCGGCGCTCCCCCATCCAGCGAGAACTCCGGCTTCCGCGCCAGGAAGGGAACGCCTCCGATGACCCAGAGGCCCAGTAGGGCGCCCCGGAGCAAGAGCATGGCCGGCTCCGCCGGGAGGGCTTCGACCGTCCACCAGCGCAGCGCGAGGGTCGTGCAGGTGCCGATCAGCAGGCTTGCGAAGAGCGCGCTTCTCCCGGGGGGGATCGGGAAGCGCTCGCCGAGTCGGACCACGATCATCCCCGCCGCGCTCGTTGCTCCGGCGAGAACCGCCAAGACCTCGAGGGCGCCGGCCGGCCAGCCCAGAGCCAAGGCAACGATCGCGAGCGCCGCCGGCATTCCGATCCGGATCGCCATCGGGATTCGTTGCGCCGCTCCCATGAGCGATCCCACGAACGGAGCGCGCGCGCACAGCGCGAGGGGCAGGCCCACGACAAGAGCCATCAGGATTGGCAACGGCCCCACGAGGCGCAGCTCGCAGTAAGCGACCGCCGCCGCCACAATCGCCGAGAATGCGCGGGTCCTCCCCGACCCCCCTCTTCTCGACGCCAATGCTCCAAAAAAAACCACCGACAGCGCCACGCGCGAGGAGAGCGCCGCGCCTTCCCCCGTCTCACCCCCCCCCGCCAGAACCCACCACCGCTCCGGCGAAGCGATCGCCTCGTCGCTGCCCAGGAGCACGAGCACGCCCCAGAGCGCCCCGACCGGCCAGGCGAGCTTCGTCGCCGCACGCGGATCGGAGCACCAGAAGCACCACCCCACCAGGATCAGAATCGCCAGAGGATCTCCGGCGGCCGCGACCAGCTTCAGCATCGACTCGAGGGGCATCGTTCAACGCTACCGCCCGACCCGGATCTCTCCCGCGGGCCCCGACTCGATCTCTCCGATCACCGCGACGCCGATCGCTCCGGCCGCGTCGAGCCGGGCCACCATGCTCCGCGCGCCCTCGGCCGGGACCGCGACCAGAAGCCCGCCCGAGGTTTGCGCATCGGCGAGCACGAGCCGCTCCGACTCGGCGATCCCTGGGTCGCAGCGCAGATGCGGCGACACATATTCGAGATTCCGCTTGGAGCCGCCCGGCACGAACCCCTCGGCCGCCAGGCGATCGATCGCCTCGAGCCGCGGCACCTCGCGGGCCGAGATCCGCGCGGACACACCCGATGCCCCCAGAAGATGGTAGAGGTGACCGAGCAGCCCGAAGCCGGTCACGTCGGTCGCCGCGCTCGCGCCCGCCGCCAACGCCGCGTCTTTCGCGTCGCGATTGAGTGTCGTCATCAACGCGATGGCCTGCTCCATGTCGGCGCCGGCGATCCGTCCCTTTCTGAAAGCCTGGGCCGAGATTCCGGATCCGAGCGCCTTCGTGAGAACGAGCCGATCACCCGGGCGCGCACCGACCTGCCTCAGAGCCCGCGCTGTGTCGACCTTGCCGATCACGCAGAGCCCGTACTTCAGCTCCGGATCGATCACCGTATGCCCACCGACCACCGCGCAACCCGCCTCGGCCGCCTTGTCTCGCCCCCCTTGGAAGATGCGCGCGAGGAGATCGGTTCCGATGCGATCATCGGGGAAGCCGCAGGTCGCCAGCGCCACTTGGGGCTCGCCCCCCATCGCATACACATCGGAGAGGGCGTTGGCGGCGGCGATCGCTCCGAAAGTCTCGGCATCGTCGACGATCGGCGTGATGAAATCGACCGTGAAAACGAGACCCGACTCGGCGGGCGGAGACAATAGGGCGCCATCCTCCATCGGTCCCACATCTTGCCGGACCCATGGATGAGGAAAGGCCGCCACTTTGCCGAGGACCTCGACCAGGTCCTTCGCACCGAGCTTGCGCGCTCAGCCGCCGGCGGGCACCAGAGTTGTCAGTCGAATGTCGCTCATGCTGTCCGTTCGCTCCCCGGCGAAGAGTAGCGGATGGGGCGACCGGCCACGATGCGAACCGTTATGCTGGGTGGTGAAAGGAGCTTCTTCTTGACGTCTCCACCCTGCGCGGTCGACAAACGACCCGCGGTCGAAGCGGTCCTCGGACCGACCAACACCGGCAAGACCCACCTCGCGGTCGAGCGGATGCTCGCTCACCGCAGCGGAATGATCGGTTTGCCGCTCCGGCTGCTGGCCCGAGAGGTCTACGACCGGGTTGCGGGCGAGGTCGGTGAAGATGCAGTGGCGCTGGTCACGGGCGAGGAGAAGAAGATCCCCAGCGCTCCCCGATTCCATGTGTGCACAGTCGAATCGATGCCTTGGAAGAAGAACGTCGACTTCATCGCCGTCGACGAGGTGCAGCTCGCGGAGCACGACGAGCGGGGGCACGTATTCACCGATCGAATACTGCGCGCCCGGGGCCGGATCGAGACGCTTTTTCTCGGGTCGAGCACGATTGAGGGGCTGCTCCGGCGCCTGGTTCCAGAGGTGGCAGTCCAAACCCGCCCGCGCCTATCGACTTTGAGATACGCGGGGGCGCGCAAGCTGCACCAGCTCCCGCCGCGCAGCGCCGTCGTGGCCTTTTCGGCCGCCGATGTCTACGAAATCGCGGAGCGGCTGCGGCGACGGCACGGGGGAGCTGCGGTGGTGCTCGGGGCGCTCTCTCCGCGAGCTCGCAACGCGCAGGTAGCGCTCTATCAGTCCCACGAAGTGCACTACATCGTCGCGACCGATGCGATCGGCATGGGACTCAATATGGACGTCGACCATGTAGCGCTCGCATCGCTGCGGAAGTTCGACGGCCGCAAGTTTCGCGATCTGCACGTCGCCGAGCTCGCGCAGATCGCGGGGCGAGCCGGCCGATTCCGCTCCGACGGCACATTCGGCCCAATGTCGCCCCTAGCCCCCCTGCCCGATGAGCTGGTCGCCGCGCTCGAGTCCCACTCCTTCCCCCCGCTCACGCAGATGCGCTATCGGGAGTCGCGCCTCGACTTCACCACGGTGGCCGACCTTCGGGCCACGCTTGCCGCGCCCTCTGCGCATCCATTCCTGAAGACGCAGCGACACGCCGACGACGAGAGGGCACTCCGAGAGCTTCTGGAGCGCCCCGCCATTCGGGCACAGACAGGGGACGAAGGGGATGTTCGCCTGCTCTGGGAGGTCTGCGGCATCCCCGATTTCGCCGGCGGCATGTCGCTCGAGCACCTGCACCTGCTGGCCGAGCTCTTCACCCAGCTGCGCGGGCCGGGCGGCGAGGTCCCGGCCGGCTGGATAGGGCGCCGGATCGAGCGGATCGACGATCCCGAAGGGGACTGCGGCATCTTGATGGACCGAATGGCGGCCATTCGCACCTGGACCTACATCGCGCACCGGCCGGGGTGGGTGAGCGACCCGCGCGGGTGGCAGGAGCGCGCACGAGACGTCGAAGATCGCCTCTCCGATGCTCTGCACGAACGCCTTACACAACGTTTCGTCGATCGCCGCGCCAGCATCCTGGGTTCGGAGGGGCCGCTCTGGTATCGCGGCTACATCCAGGAGCCCGAGAGCGAGGTCTGTCCCTTGCTCGAAGAAGCCCTCGGGAAGCTCGGTGCGCGACGGATGGTCGTGGGGCACACGACCCGTCGTGACGGGCGAATCGAGAGCCGCTGCGGGGGACGAGTCGCGGTGATCGATACCGGGATCAGCGCCCACTACGGTGGCCACTTGGCGGCCTGGACCTCGGTGGGCGGGGATGCGGCTGCCATCTACCCGAGCGGAAGGGTCGATCTGGAAGACCCGCGCTGAGTCACCACGGGGACTGGAGTGGATCTTTACCCTTACAACAGATATGGGGCGCGGCGCAAGACGGTTTTGAGATTCGCCAACTGGAGGGGATATGTGGAAGTTCATGCTCGTGGGTGTCACGGCACTCTGTTTCACAGCGTGTGG
>CAZFNT010000378.1:590-4586 GCA_964520315.1 uncultured Gemmatimonadota bacterium | reverse complement strand
TAGAGGTAGACCGGAATTTCGAGCTCCTCGCCGACCCGTTCGCCGAGTCTGCGAGCTAGCTCGGCGCAATCGTCCATCGTCACACCGGTCACCGGGACGAAGGGGCACACGTCGGTCGCCCCGTGCCTCGCGTGCGCTCCATGTTGCCGACTCATGTCGATTAGCTCGGCGGCCTTGCGCACTACGGCGAATGCGCCTTCGACAACCGCATCCGGCTCACCGACAAAGGTCAGGACCGTTCGATTCGTATCGGTGCCGGGATCGACATCGAGAACTCTCACGCCATCGACTCCCGCCGCGGCATCGACGACCGCGTCGATTACGCCGCGGTCTCGACCTTCACTGAAATTCGGTACACATTCTACCAGCTTCATCGGTCCTCCTTCGCTGTCTTCAGGAGCCTACGTACATCTCGTCGAGGATCGAGCCGTACCGACTTATGACGTTGCGGCGTTTGAGTTTCAAAGTCGGCGTCAACATATCGTTGTCGGTAGTGAACTCCTCGGGGATCAGACGAAACTGAGCGATCCTCTCGTACCCTTTGAACACGGAGCTCTGGTAGGTGTCGATCTCCCCGCGAAACAGGCCGTGCACGATCTCGCTCGTGACCCACTCGTCCATACTTCCAGCGACACCTTCCTCTTCCGCGAACTTTGCCAGCGCCTCGGCATCGGGAACAATGAGCGCCACATTGGAACGTTTGTTGTCACCGTAGACCAACGCCTGGTTGATGAAACCGCTGAGCTTGAGCTGCTCTTCGAGAGGTGAAGGCACAACGTACTTCCCGTTTTCGAGCTTGTACTGCTCCTTGATACGCCCGGTGATGGACAGGTACCCATCATCATCGAGCCGCCCCATGTCTCCGCTGCGGAACGCTCCGTCTTCGCGCATCACGGCGGCGGTCTCCTCTGCCATATTGTGGTAGCCCTGCATCACATTCGGCCCCTTGATCAAGACCTCGCCCACGGCTTCCGGCGCTCCTTCGGTCGCACCGGCATCGATTATGATCTCGACGCCCGGAATCGCTCGGCCGACAGTGCCGATTCGCTGCTTGCCGGGGCAGTTCGCCGTGGCGATCGGAGATGTCTCGCTCAACCCGTACCCCTCGTAGACGGTCACGCCCACGTTGTCGATGAACAGGGCCACCTCCGTGCTGATCGCCGCGCCGCCTGAGATGGCGTAGCGCAGATTGCCGCCCAGTCGATCTCGCACCTTCGTGAAGATCAGCTTGTCGAAGAGGGAATGCTTCAGGTCGACCAACATGCTGCTCTTGCCGCGCGCCGACAGCTCTCGCCGCTCGTTAGCCGCGGCCATCGCAGCCGCGAAGAGGCGTTGTTGAACCGGCGAGGCATCGGCCATCTTCTTGTTCAAGCTGTCGTAGACACGATTGAAGATCCGTGGAACCGAGATCAGCAGGGTCGGCTTCACCTCGGCAAGGTATTGCAGCAGCTTGTCGACCTCGTCGCAGAGCGCCATCGACATGCCGTAGCTGATGCCCATGTGCAGCTCGACCGTCTGGCCGAAACTGTGCGCCCACGGCAAGAAAGACAGAGAGCGATCGTCTATGGCGAGCGGGAAGATGTCCTGCATTGCATTGACGTTGCTCGTGATGTTGCCGTGGCTCAGCATCACTCCCTTCGGTTTGCCCGTGGTCCCCGACGTGTAGATGAAACCGCAGAGTTGGCCCGGCTCCGGGTCGGCGGCGGGGACCGGGTTTTGCGCCCCCTCTTCCAGCAAAGCCCGGTAAGAAAGCGGATCGACCGAACGACCCTCGAAGTTGACGATGTGCTCGAGCGTTCCGATCTTCGCCTTCAGTCCCTCGGATCTAGCCAGAATCTCGTCATTGGCGACGAGCAGGATTCTGGCCTGACTGTCTTGGAGAATGTAGGCCCAGTCATCTTCATTCTGCTTCTCGTACATCGGGACGATGCACCCGCCGAGGGTGTAGGTGGCGTAGGCGCTTACGGCCCACTCCACGCGGTTGTTCGAAATGAGGGCGACGCGCTCGCCCTTCTCGAGACCAAGACTGGCGAGGCCGCCCCGCATCTTGTCGACCATCTCGCCGAATTCCCGATAGGTCGTGTAGCTCCATTCGCCGTCGGCGGAACGGGTTCCGAAGAGCGGTTGGGTGTCGAAGCGTTTGGTGCTTTGCAGCAAGAGGTCGGGGAGGTTCTTGAACTGTGCTGGCTGGGGCATTCGTGGGCTCCTCGTGGATGGCGCTCCGCTGGCGCTGAGTTGGCTTCAGGGCGGGAAGTCTACCGCAATTCTGCGGGGCGGCGACCGATCGAGACGATTGATCCGCAGATCGGTCCCCACTAAGCTCTCGCCATGCACGCGACCGCCTTCGAACCGACAGCTCCAGGCGGGTGTCGATGAGTCGCGCTGAGCGGGTTCGCATCCCTCTGGCGACGCCGCCGCGCATTGCCGTTCATCCGGGGGGCGGCGGAGAGTTCGAGCGTCAAGCCAGCGAGCGCCGCGCGCGAGTCCTGAGGGCGGGGGGCCTCGTGACCGCCGTATTGGCTTTGGGGACTCTGGGCTATCTCGTGTTGACCGGCAGCGACGTATCTCTGCTGGAATGCGTCTACATGACGGTGATCACGATTTCGACCGTCGGCTTCGGAGAGGTCGTGCGGGTGAGCGGGTCGACCAGCCTGACTCTGTTTACCATCTTCCTCGTCCTCATCGGTGGGGGATCGGTGCTCTACTTCTTCACCTCGGTGACGGTTTTCCTCGTCGAGGGGGATCTGCTCTACAGCATTTGGAGGCGCCGAATGGAGAAGACAATCGCGGCGATGCGTGACCACGTAATCGTTGCCGGAGTGGGTCGATCCGGGATTCACGTCGTACGTGAGCTGCATGGAGCGGGAACACCGGTGGTGGTGATCGAGCACGACGCTGAGAAAGTCGAGGCTCTGGTCTCGGAGTTCGGCGAAGAAGTCCCGACGATCAAGGGGGATGCGCTCGACGACTCGACATTGATCGGTGCGTCGATCGAGAACGCTCGGGGAATGGTGGCCGCACTTCGCGAAGATCGAGACAATCTTTTTCTTTGCCTTTCGGCCCGCCAGATCAACCCGGGTCTGCGGATTGTGGCCCGTGTCGTCGACATCAAGAGCACGGAGAAGTTCCGTCGCGTGGGCGTGAACTCCGTCGTCTCACCCGCGCTCATGGGGGGGCGCCGTCTCGCCCACGAGATCGTGCGCCCGGCGGTGGTGTCGTTCGTCGACACGCTTCATGCCCCCTCCGTCGAGTCGGTCGAAATGGCGGAAGTGACGATCGAGAGCGGCTCCGATATCGCCAGCTCGAAGCTCCGCGACGCCAACTTGCGAGGGCGTTGCAACTGTCTGGTGATCGGGGTTCGGGGACCGGGAAGCGAGCGCTATCACTACAATCCTCCCCCCGAAGAGCTGCTGCTGCCGGAAGGCACGCTTCTGGCCCTCGGCAATAGGTCGGAGATCGAAGACCTGCGGGCGCTCGCTCGCGCTCCCGCATGATTTAGAGATCGAACAAAGGAACGAGATGCCCTACGAGACAGAGCGCGAAATTGCACTGGAAACCGTGCTGAGAGCGTCGAGGCTCTGCCGATCAGTGCAGGCCGATTTGGTCGAAGCAGCAACCCACATGAAGAAGGACCGTTCGCCGGTGACCGTTGCCGACTTCGGCGCCCAAGCCGTCGTCAGCCACGATCTGATGACCCGATTCCCGGGCGACCGCCTGGTTGGAGAGGAGGACGCGTCGGAGCTGCGCGAGCCCTCGAATGAGGCGATTCGGCGGCAGGTAGTGACGCAGGTCGGCGCTATCCACCCGGAGCTCAGCGCCGATCAGGTGCTTGCCGCGATCGACCATGGAACCTACGAAGGGGGACCGAAAGGGCGACATTGGACTCTCGATCCGATCGATGGCACCAAAGGCTTCCTCAGGGGGGACCAGTACGCGGTCGCGCTCGCCCTGATCGAAGAGGGCGAGGTGGTTCTCGGTGTACTCGGTTGCCCCAAT
>CAZFNT010000378.1:0-580 GCA_964520315.1 uncultured Gemmatimonadota bacterium | reverse complement strand
GACCCGTCCGGACGGGGAGCGTGGCTGTGTGTTCGTGGCGACGAAGGGTGAGGGCACAACCGTGAGAACGATGGAGGATGCGGCCGAGCTTCCGATCCGCGTCACCGACATCGACGATCCCGCCCGGGCATCGTTCTGCGAGTCGGTCGAGAAGGCCCACTCGTCGCAGTCCGATTCCGCGAGGGTGGCGGCGCTCTTGGGCATCGAGATCGTGCCCTTTCGGATCGACAGCCAGTGCAAGTACGCGGCGGTGGCCCGCGGCGACGCGTCGATCTATCTGCGCCTGCCGACCCGGAAGGGGTACGAAGAGAAGATCTGGGATCATGCGGCCGGATCGATGGTGATCACCGAGGCCGGCGGCCGGGTCACCGATGTGCGCGGCGATGAGCTCGACTTCTCCATCGGCCGGACTCTCAGGGACAACCTCGGTGTGATCGTCACCAACGGGCGGCTGCACGATCGGGTCGTCGATGCGGTGCGATCGGTGCTCGGCGTCTGAGCTGGACCCGCGCCAGGACTCAAAGGATCGCGTGACCCGCCGATGTGCGGGAAAAGCCGGTGTGCGCCCAAGAGCGAGCTC
>CAZFNT010000377.1:0-4586 GCA_964520315.1 uncultured Gemmatimonadota bacterium | reverse complement strand
TCGTCCCCAAACACTCGCGTCGGAGAGGGCTGAACGAGGAACTCCGCGCTCCCGGAGGCGACGAGCGCGCCAACGGCCGCCGGAGTCAGGGGCACGCGGCGCTCCCATTCGTTCTTGTCTTCGCGGCGAATGCCGACACGGATCTTGGTCATTCTCGCTCCATGAGCGCGGAAGATGGTGGTGAAGGGCGATCAGTCTACTCCACGGCCTCTTCTGATAGAGTGCCGATCGTGTCGGAATCACACCAAACGAGCATCGAAATGACCGAACCAAAGAGATCGCCCGCCACTGCCTGGGTCGCGCTGATCGTCACCGTCGCCCTCCTCGTCGCCGCCGCCTACGGAGCCGCCCTGATCCTCTCCGGCTCGATCTCGGCGCGCATCGCGTCCGCTCCAGCCGCCCCCTCCCTGGTCCCCCTCGATCTCGCTCTGCCCGCCGCCTTACTCCTGATCGCCGCCTTCCTCGTCGGCCTCTCGCTCTTCAAGCTCCTGGCCACGCTCCAGAGCCCGCCCAAGCCCGAGCCCGACCCACCCGCAGGCGCCGAGGAGCCCGCGCCGGTCACCCAGGCGGGCGTGCTGAGTCTGCTCCACATCCTGCAGCGGGAAGGCCGGCTGATCGACTTCCTCCGCGAGAACATCTCCACATTCAGCGATGAGCAGGTGGGCGCGGCGGCCCGCGCGATCCACGGCGACTGCCGAAAAGCGCTCGACGAGCATCTCGAAATCGAGGCGGTCCTGAGCCAACCAGAAGGATCGAACGTCGTCATCGACAAGGGCTTCGACCCCTCCGCCATCCGTCTAAGTGGCAACCTCGCGGCCGACGCGCCCTACCGCGGCACGCTGAAACACCACGGCTGGCGCATCACCACCACCAGCGTCCCCGAACGCCCGGAATCGCAGGACGAGCGCGTGATCGCCCCGGCCGAGGTCGAGATCGAGATCGACTGAGGGTGCGTCCAGGGCCTCAACCAAGAAGCCGGACAGGCACTCGACCCATCCGGCTTCGGATCTGGCGGGGTTGACGGGACTTGAACCCGCGGCCTCTGGCTTGACAGGCCAGCGCTCTAACCAAGCTGAGCTACAACCCCAGACAAGAAGAGTAGAGGTTAGCAGCCACCCGTTCCGGGGGTCAGCCGCAAATGCGGCGATGGGCGGATTTGGATCTGGGTGCCGGTGCAAGGAGGGAACCCCTTTCTTGAGGGACGCACTGCGAACCGGTTCCGTGAGAGGGAGCCACGCATGCCCCGTCGTTGCGCGTCGTGAGGGCCTCCGGACGGAACTGCTCCCGGGAACAGTCATCGACAGGTAGCGGACGAGCGCCGGGCTCTATCTGGAGTTCGCGGTCGGTTTCCTGCTCTTCGCGCTCGGCTTCTTGCTCCAGGCCTACGTCGATCTCTCGTTGCTCTACTGATCAGCTCAAGCCTGCGCCCAGATCAGCTCATTTGTTTGACAACCAAGCCCCGATCAACGACCCTATATCGTTTAGCCGATGGCTGGCTCCACATGCTGCGGGACCCGGGATCGGCCAAATCAACGGCTTTCGAAGGGCGCTCAGACCCCTGCCGGGTTCGGTGCCGTTGGAGACCCGCGCGCATGGCGGCACCTCGCATAATCTCGCTTGAGCCTAGCTGTACCGACCTTGTTTTCTCCCTCGGGCGTGAGCAATGGCTCTGCGGCGTCACCGCGTATTGCCGCAAGATCCCCGAAATCGGCGATCGTGTGGTCGATCTCGAGCTGCCCTCCATGGGCGGCCTGAACTTCCCGCGCTACGAGATGATGGAGAAGATCAAACCGGATCTCGTCCTGACCGCGGCCCACTGCTCCCAGCAGATGATGTGCGAGCTCGTCTCGCGCCACTTCAATGTCGTCTCGCTCAATCCTGTGACTTGGGACGATATCCTTCGCAATATCAACATGCTCGGCTGGCTTCTCGACGCGAATGAAGTCGCCGAAGAGCTGGTCAAGCGTTTTCAGGCCGATGTGCGGCGCTGTCAGCGCAAGGCGCGCGAGCTTCCGGCCCGACCCTCGCTCTATGTCGAGACTCAGTTCAAGCCGGTGGCCTATGCGCCCGACTGGGTTCGTCAGATGTGCGAGTTCGTCGGGGGGATGGATCCTTTCGCCGAGCAGCGGGGGGAACCGGACGCCAGCCGCATCATCGATATCGCCGATCTGCAGCGTCGCGATCCCGATGCGATCATCCTCTCGTGGGTTGCGGCCGATGGCGACCACGACTGGGAGAAGGTGTTCGATCGGCCCGGCTGGGACGACCTGCGGGCGGTGCGCGAAGAGCGGATCTACGATGTCGATGCGCGCACGCTGCTCTACCCGGGCACGGTGCTTCTCGACGGGCTCGACGAGCTCTCTCGGATCGTTGGCGAGATCTCGACCGCGGTGGCGGACGAAGAGCTTTTCTAGCGAACCGCTAGCTGCCGCAAGTAGCTGTCCGCGAGCACCAGGGCTGTCATCGCCTCGACGATCGGAACGGCCCGCGGGAGCACGCAGGGATCGTGGCGACCGCGCGCGCTGAGCTTGACGGAGTTGCCCTGCCGATCAACGGTGTCCTGCCCCTTGCGAATGGTCGGCGTGGGCTTGAAGGCGGCGCGGAAAAGGAGTGGCTCACCGTTGGAGATTCCGGCCTGGACTCCGCCGGAACAGTTGGTGCGGGTGCGCACGTTGGTGCCATCGAAGTAGAAGGGGTCGTTGTGCGAGGCGCCGGTCATGCGGGTCCCGTCGAATCCGGAGCCCAGATCGAAGCCCTTGCAGGCCGGGATCGAGAGCATGGCGTGGGCGAGCAGGGCATCGAGCTTGTCGAAGACCGGGTCGCCCCATCCAGCCGGCAGGCCGTCGGCGCGCGCCGCGACGATTCCGCCGAGAGAGTCGCCCTCTGCCCGAGCGGTCTCGATCCGCTCGATCATCCGTGTGGCTGCGGCGGGATCGGGGCAGCGCACGGGGGTCGAATCCACGCCGGCACGATCGACTCTCGCGGAGTCGGCATGGCGGGCGGTCTCGATATCGGCGATCCGCTCGACCCAGGCGACGATCTCGACGCCGCATCGCTCGGCCAGGAGCTGGCGGGCGATGGCGCCTCCCGCGACGCGACCGACCGTTTCGCGTGCGCTGGCGCGTCCACCGCCCCGCCAGTCGCGCAGGCCGTACTTCGCCTCGTAAGTGTAGTCGCCGTGCGAGGGGCGGTAGAGGTCGCGCAGGTGTTCGTAGGCGCCCGGGCGAGCGTCGGTGTTGGCGACCGAGAGTGCGATAGGTGATCCGAGTGTGCGGCCCTCGTGAAGCCCGGAGAGGACTGTGACGCGGTCGGCCTCTTGTCGGGCCGAGGCGAGCTTGCTTCGCCCGGGGCGCCGGCGATCGAGCTCGGCCTGAATCGCGTCGAGGTCGAGGGCGATGCCCGGCGGGCAGCCGTCTACGACGACGCCGACGCCGACGCCATGCGATTCGCCCCAGGTGGTCATGCGGAAGAGGCGGCCAAAGGTCGAGCTCATGCGACGAGCTTAGCACCGGTGGGGCAGGCGGGTAGGATGTCCGGGTGCCGCCGAAACCCGCCAGACCGAAGATCGCCATCCTCTCGTCCGATCTGCTGGAGGCAGCCGCGATCGCAGCGCCTCTCGTCGATCGTGGGTGGGCTCTGAGGCTGGCTCTGACGCCCCCCCGCGGTGGAGCGGAATCGGAGATGGAGCTGATCGATTCCGCCGGGCTCGAAGAGGACGAGATTCTGCGGCTTTTCGGTGTGCGCTCGCGTGCTCAGGTTGCGGCTGGGGCGGAGTTTCTGTTTGTGGGGACCGATCCCGATCTGGCCCATTTCCCGGCGGCGGCGACGCTAGGTGCGATCTTGGGTGTTGGCGCGCGTTGCGGGCTGCTCGCGACGGCGCTTCCGGCGCAGGGCTACACGACGGAGAACGCGGTTCAAATGCGCGGTGGGGACCATCTGCTCGGCGGCATGCGCCACTCCTCGTTGGTGCGACAGGTTCAGGACGCCGCCGGGGGCACCTGGTTACATCCCGAAGTCGTGCGCCTGGCGACCGTCAGGGGCCCGAGCCTGGCGCGGCGCCTGGGGCGGGCGTGGCACCGGCGCAGCCGACTGCCGATCTGCGATGCCGAGGCGAATGGCGATCTGCTGCGCGTGGTTGAGGCTGCCCTGAGGCTGCGCGCCCACGGAAGCGCGCGGGTGTTCGCCGGCACGCGGGCGTTGGGGTGGGCGCTTGCGGAGCGGCTCGGCGGTCCGGCGCCGGTCGCGGCCAGGGAGCTGCGCGAGGGCTCGTTGGTGGTGTTGCGTGCAGGGGCGGGCGCCGCCGTGCCGCGGGCGCTGGGGGAGATTCGGTGGCTGCATGCGGGCGGGAGCGCGGCGGGCGGCGAGATCGATCTGCTCGCGCAGGGACTTCACTTTGGAGATCGCGTCGGACTCGTAGTCGAATCCGAAGGCTGGGGAGCGGCGGCCGACGAGCTGATCGGCTCGGTGATTGGGCGTGTGCGCCCCAAGACACTGGTCGGGCTGGGGCGGCGCGCCGTGACGGAGATCGTGCGCATCTCAGGCGCTGTCATGATCGAGGCGCTGGGGAGCGGAAGGGGTGGATTCGC
>CAZFNT010000376.1:737-4622 GCA_964520315.1 uncultured Gemmatimonadota bacterium | reverse complement strand
GATAACCCTCAACTGATGAAGGCTACTCCTCGGAACTCTCCCGCGAATCACCAGCGAAAGGCTCAACGCTCCGTCCGATGCCGCGGCCGACCTCGTCGAGCAGCTCTGAGATCCTGGCGACGTTCGAGCGCACGATCATTGCCAAGCGCTCCTCCGCGCCTTCGGTCCGGTCCACCAATAGGTCGGCCTGGCCGCTGGCTTCGGTGGCGACCCGCTGGATCGCCCGCACCGCCTGGGCGACTTCGTCGGGATCGATTCGGTCGCGAGCGCGGAGTTCGTGCTTCGCCTCGCCCAGCTCTCGGTTCTTCTTCTCGAGAACACGATTGCTCGCCTCCAGGCGCGCGATTCGATCGAGCAGGTCCGCCGTAGTCCGCTTGAGCTGCTCAGTCAGCTCCGTTCTGGCAGCCCTATGTCGTTTGTTTTCTATTGCTTCATGGAGTGAGTGAAAGAAGAGATCGAAGTCGAGTGGCTTCGATCGAAGATCGCTCGCCCCCGCACGCATGACCTCGATCGGATCCCACTCCCCGTCATCGGATGCCAGGACGATGAACGCCGACTCGGGGAACTCGCGATCGAGCCCGCGCATCCACTCCGCCGGCTCTTCGAGCCGATCCACATCGACGATCACGGCGGCCGGCTGCTCCAGATGAATCGATTGGGCCGCGTCCTCGATCTTGTCGATCTCGACCGCTTTGTACCCTTGCGCCTCGAGCCGCCTGACGAGCAAACGGCGGTCCTTGTCGATACGCGACGCTACGACCACTGTGTCGATCGGCTCGTTCTCCTCGGACTCCGGCGGGCGCTTCTCACCGAGCGTGATCTGGATCGCATCTAGCAGCGCGTTGGCGCGAAAAGGCTTGGAGAGGAAAGCATCGGGCTTCAAGAGGAAATGGTCCGCGCCGAGCTTCAGCCCGCGTCGCCGGTCCACCTCCGACACGTAGATCGCTGAGATCAGGATGACCGGAACCCTCTTGAGGGCGGGGTCGCGTTTCATCGCCTCGAGAACCACATACCCGTCTTTCTCGGGCAGCAGGATGTCGGTGATCACGAGGTCGGGAAGATGCAGTCTGACCTTCTCCAGGCCGTCTTCCCCGTCCGTTGCCATGACCAGGTCGTAGTCCCGGTCGTCGAGCATGGTCGAGATCAGTCGGCGCGTCTTCGGATCGTCTTCGATGACGACAATCTTGGGCTTTCGCATCGTCACGCCTCGCTTGGGTGCGAACGGTCGTCTTCGATTTCGGTCGCGCCGGCGAGCAGTGCGCTCACATGGCGCACAAAGGCCCGCGTGTCGAGGGGCTTCGACAGGTAGGCGTTGCAACCGGCGGCCATGAAGCGCTCCGGGTCACCGGGCATCGCGTGGGCGGTCAGGGCGAGCACGCGCAGGTGACGGAGGTCCGGCTCTCGCCTGATCACCTGAACCACATCGAGGCCGCTCATCTTCGGCAACTGCATATCGAGCACGATCAGACCGGGCCGCAACCCTTCCTCGCGGAGCAAACGGATCGCCTCCAAGCCGGTCGTCGCCATCGCCACCGAACGGCCCGCAGCGCCCAGGATCATCCCGAGCAGCCGTCTGGCCTCCTCTGAGTCCTCGACAACAAGAACATCTACCTCGTCGGCCACTCAACCTCCTATGGCGCGGTTGCGCCGCTGATCCAACCGGTCGATCAGTTTCGCCAATGTCTCTTCCAGCCCATCGTCGACTTCGACGAGCCCTTCGACCGTCGGCGGGAACTCGCGCCTCTCGTCGGACGAGATCGAACGGCGCGAGACAAGGAGCACCGGAACGGGAAGATGATCCCGTCCCGGGACCTCGCGAGGATTCTCCTCTGTGCCGATGTCGAGAACCACGATGTCACTCCCCTCCCGGATCGCGGTCTCCACGTCGGCGAAGGCGCGCGTATCCCAGCCGGGACGATCGAGGGCGGTGATGATCCGTCCCCTCACCTCGGCATCGTCGGAGATGACGCGAATTCGCGTGCGCCGCCACTCGCCGAGCTTGGCGATCCGAGCGAGAAAAGGTCCGCGGGGAACCGGTTTCGTGAAGTAGTCCGACGCCCCGAGGCCGATGCCGAGATCGGGATTGCCAAGCACGCTGGTGATGATGACCGGAATCCCCTCGGTCTTGGGCTCGGCCTTGAGCTGTTTCATGATGCTCCAGCCATCCATATCGGGGAGCATGACGTCGAGCACGATGACGCGGGGGCCGGAACGCCGCGCGAGCGCAAGGGCCTTTTCGCCGGTGGTGGCCGTGAGCACCTCGTACCCGGCGCCCTCCACGAGTCTTCTGAGCAGTTTGAGCGAGCTGAGATCGTCCTCCACCAATAGGATCGGCCGCGGCGCCTCTTCGGCCGCGATGACGCTGTCGGCCGCAGAGGGCTCGATGCTGGGCAGCACGCTCTTGAATGTCGCGCCATGGCCCGCTTCCGAGTCGACCCAGATGACGCCGTTGTTGAGCTCGACGAAGCGCTTCGAGAGCGTGAGGCCAAGCCCCGAACCTTGATGCTCCCGCGTGAAAGACCCGTCGGCTTGTCGAAACTCGCCGAATATGAGCTTCTGGTCCGCCTTGGCGATGCCGATCCCGGTGTCGGTCACCGCGATCTGCATCAGCTCTTCCGAGGTCAGCCGCCCGCCGCGATTCGCGTGGTGCTCGAGCCCGTCGGCGTCGATCGCGGAAGCGGAGAGGGTGATTCTCCCTCGGTCCGGCGTGAACTTGGCCGCGTTGCCCACCAGATTCAGCAATACCTGCTTCATCATTCCGCGATCGGCGAAGACCTTCTCGCCGCCGGTCGAGATCTCGGTGAGCAGCTCGAGCCGCTTCTTGCTCGCCAGACCGCTGATCGTCGTCTCGACCTCGCGGAAGAGGTCCTCGACATCGACAAGCTTGGGTGAAAGCTCCATCTTGCCAGACTCGATACGGGAAAGATCGAGGAGCTGATTGATCAGGTTGAGAAGATGCCGTCCGCTGGTTAGCACATCGTTGACGCATCGGAGCTGCTCGGTGTTGAGCTCACCGGCCAGTCCGTCCGCCAGCACCTCGCTGAATCCGATGATCGCCGTGAGTGGGGTGCGTAGCTCGTGGCTCGTGTTCGCGAGGAACTCGGTCTTCAAGCGATCGGCCTCCTGACTCTCGGCAAGCGCCAACTCGCGCTCTCGGAAGAGGCGCGCGTTCTTGATCGCGGCCGCCATCTGCGCCGCGAAGAGCATCAAGATGTCGCGGTCTTCGGGACCCAGGATCCCCTTCCGCGCCGACTCCACGTCGAGTACGCCGAGGAGCTCCTCGCCGTGCACGATCGGAACCGCGAGCTCCGCACGCGCTCCGGGCCACCCCTCTTCGAATCGCGGCTCTTCGCGCACATCGGCGACGATCATCGGCTCCCTGGTGAGCCCCACGTGCCCACAGACCCCCTGTCCAAGTGGGATTCGCGTGACCCCCTCGCCGGAGTGACCCCTGTGGGATTCGACTTGAAGCGCCCGGCTCTCTCGGTCGAAGAGCAGGATGGCCGTATTCCGGTAGCCCAGATGCTCGTCGAGGATCTCGAGGGCTCCGTCCATCAAGTCCTTGAGGTCGTAGGTCGAAACCAACACCCGGCCGACATCGAAAAGCGCCCGAAAACGCTGGGCACTCGCATGGGTGCTGCCGTGGATACGGGCGTTGTCGATCGCCACGGCCAGGAGTGAGGCGAGAAGTGTGAGGACACGAACGTCGCGCTCCCGAAATGCGTCGAGCTCGGGTGACTCGATGTCGAGCACTCCGATCGTTCGATCGCCCTTGAGCAGGGGCACCGCGAGCGCCGAGCGCGCGCCCTCGATTCCGTACACGAAGCTCTCGCGCTTCGACACATCGGCCACATAGACCGGCTTTCCGGTCTCCATCACCTCTCC
>CAZFNT010000376.1:0-727 GCA_964520315.1 uncultured Gemmatimonadota bacterium | reverse complement strand
GCGCTGCGCAATACAGGCCTCGACCATCGGCCGCGGGGAGCACGACCGCCGACTGGGCATAGTGGAACTTCTCTTCGAGGATCTGGAGCACCTCGGAAAGCAGGCGATCGAGATCAAGGCTGCCGGCTACGGCCTGACCGATATCGTAGAGGGCGGAGAGATCTCGGACCCGCTCACCGAGATCGCGCACTCGTCGCGCATTGGTGATCGCGATCGCGGCCTGATCCGCGATCCGCCTGGCTCGGCCGATGCTGCGCTCGTCCCAATGCCTCACCCCCTCGGCGGCGACCAAGCCCAGCACGCCGATCGGCTCCTCACCACCCAGAATCGGAACATAGACCGCCGCGCTTTCGGAGTACGGATCGGGCCCCCCCATATACTGGCTCTCGGCGGCGCGCTCGACCAGCACCGGCCGCTCCTTCTCCAGAGCCTCGAGAGCAGCGGAGCGAGAGCCGTAGGGAACTACTGGATGGGACCGCCCCTCTCCCCAGTCGGGCGAGACTGCGGCGCCGTGCAGTGCCTTCTCGCCTCGCAGAAGCACATAGGCTCGCGCCACACCGAAGACGATGCGCGTCGTATCGACCAATCCGCGTAGCGTCGCGCCCGGATCGGTCGAGCGGATCACCGCCTGCCCGACGGCGTATAGCAAGCCGAGCTCGGCGGACGAAAGCTCGCGTTCCTCTGCGGTCGCGGCCAGCTCGCGCCGCTTGGATTCCAACTCCTCTTC
>CAZFNT010000375.1:277-4622 GCA_964520315.1 uncultured Gemmatimonadota bacterium | reverse complement strand
TTCCACCCTTTCAGACCACCTCAAAACACAAAACGCATTCAAAAACCACAAGGGTTTTCGCGCTACAAAACATTCCAAAACAACAAGGGTTTGCGCGCTAAAACGCGGTACGCAGGGAAAGAGCGCAGGTGTGGGGCCAAAGCTCTTTTGGGCCCTTCTCCTAACTAGTTTCGCCCCGCGTGCACCCGGTCGCGTGGTCGCGGCCGCGCAAGCGCCGGGCCGCCGCGCGCGACCATGACCACGTCGGTCCCGCCGAATTGGAATGGACCTGTATAGGTGCCTGGCGCGACGAGAACTTGGTCGCCATCGACCGCAGCATCGATCGCGCTTTGAATTGTTGGGAACTCTCCGGATGGCACATCGAGCACCTGGCTGGACGACATCGATGCCAAGAGCGTGTTTCCAGAGAAGCCGAGATTGATGAGGCCACCGTTCGGCACCGGCTCTACCAGGGGATCACCATCGGGATTGATGCCGCGATCGATGCATGGACTCGAAGCGAGATCGAACACGAATTCCTCAACATCGTCATGCCAGCTTCCGCTGCTGGACTGCAAGTGGTAGTCGAACGTGGTGCCGCCGACGAAGAGCGGATTTTCGCTCATGTCTCCGCCGCCGGGCTGCAGCCCCTCGTAATCCTGAGGCTCGTGTCCCCAGACGTTGTCGCGTCTCAGCTCGGCACCGGCTCCTGCCTCGGCGTAGATCCCGTGGGCGCCGGTGTTCGAGGCGACGATGGTGTTTTGAATCGCCGCATATGAGCTCCCGCCCAAGAACAAGCCCGCGCCTCTGGCAGTCGCGTGGTTAGCGGCGACCGTTAGATTGATGAACTCAGGCAGGCCATCGCCGACGAAGATGCCTCCGCCGTCACGATTGGTGTAGTTTTCGGCAATGAGGGAATTGCTCATCCGCAAGCCGGAGTCGCCAGCGACGTAGATCCCGCCGCCGCCGCCGTCGTTTGCCTCGTTGGCGATCAGACGGCACCCGTCGATCCGAGAAGCCCCCCCTATCGCAGCCACTGCACCGCCGTAGGTGGCCAGATTCGATCTGAAGGTACAATCGGTGACCAACACGTCGCAGTTGTCGAGCAGAAGCGCTCCGCCCATTTCCGACCGGCCGCCTTCGAAGACGAAGCCACTGATCGTTGCCGCACCATCGATCACACCGTCGATCCAGAGCAGAGGATCCCCTTCCAGTCCCGGATCGGACGCTGTGATCACAACATCGCCGCCATCGGCATCGGCGACCAGATTGACTCCGACGCCGCTCATGATGAGACGCTCAGGATAGGTGCCTTCGAGCACCAGCACCGTGTCGCCCTCGTCCACGCCCGCGATGGCCTCCGCTATCGTCGCATAGTCGTCCGGCACGATCACCACTTGGCCCAGGCGCTGCAGAAACTCATGCGCACCGATATCGACGCGATCGCCGCCCCCTTCCGGCACGGGATCGGCAGGGGATCCCGCATCGATGAGCCTAGAATTCGGCCTCAAACCGTAGTAAGGATCTGCCAATGTGTAGCCTGGGGCGTACGATTTGCGAGTCGCCCGATCACCGAAGATGAACCCCCTCCAATCGCCACCAGGCGCGTTTCCGAAGCCATTGCTGTAGGTCACGAAAGTGATCGCGCCGGGCTTTCCGTAGACGCCAATTCCGAAACTGGTGTTGGAGATCGAGCAGTTGCGGACTTCCGCCAACGAGTTTTCGTCTACGTGGACGCCTCCGCCAGCACCGAGAAGGCCGCACGAATTGTCATCGATGGTGCAGTTCAGAAGGGTAGGGCTAGAGTCGACTACGTACACCGCTCCACCCATGCTGTCGGCCGCGTTCGACCAGAGCAGAGAGCGGAAGAGCTCCCCGGAAGCTCCTTCGTTGTAGGCCAGCGCGCCCCCCGCTTCGGTCGCTATGTTGCCATGGAAGGTCAGATTGCTCAGATCCGGCGCCCCGCGTGAGATCAGCATGCCGCCCCCCCAGCGAGCGGAGCTGTCGACGATTTCGCAGTCGCGCATCGATGGTGAGGCGTCGTCGAGTAGAATTGCGCCGCCGTCGCCCCCGTCTCCGTTCCCCTCACGGAATGTGATGCCGCTGATCTCTACGGTACCGGGGTTGATATCGCTTATCGTAAGGCAGCGTCTGGAGTGATCGCCGTCGATGATACTCGTGCCGATGCCATCTCCGATTAGTGACACCATAATGCCGGCGATGACGACGCTCTCGTGAGCGGTGTAGCTGCCGATGTGGATCGTGTCTCCGTCGGCCGCGTCCGTCATCGCCTCGGCAATCGAAGCGTAGTCGAATGGCACATCGAAGCGTTCTCCCGGCGTGCGAGAAGCATCGCAGGTTCCCCCGAAGGCACCCAAGTTGCGCCTGCCACCGTTGGGAATCGGCTCCGCTCCGACGTCCAATAGGGGATCGCCGGAGTCTATGCACCCAGAGAGAGCGCCCGGCGTGCGATCCACCAGAACGCCCTCTTCGAAGTGGCCGGCCGGTGAGGAGAGGTGGAAGTTGTAAGCTGGAGCGTCGATGAATAGCGGATCCTCGGAGATGCTCCCTGGTCCGGCGGATATGCCCGCGTAGTCGTCTCCGTCGTGTGCCCAACTGCAATTGTGCGACAGAATCGGCGTCGCTGGCGCGACCACGCGAATGCCGGCGCCCTTCCCGCTATGCGAGATGATGTTGTCGTGAATCTGTGGCGAGCCCACCTTATCGACGTAGATTCCTCCTGTTCCCCCGGGGCCGTTGCCGCCGGAGTTATATGCGATGCTGCAATGCATGACGATTGCGTCCGACTCCCGCACGAAGATCCCGCCGCCGTGCGAAACAGCGACGTTGTCGTGGATCACCGATCGAGCGACCGTGGGCGAAGCACGGTAGCAAGCGAGCCCACCGCCGAACTGGCCTGAGATATTGTTGCGAAGAACAACATCTTCGATGGCTGGTTCGCACCAATTACGTACATAGATTCCACCGCCGTCGGCATCGGATTCGCAATCCTCGATGATCAGGTTCGAGATGGTTGGGCTGGAGTATTCGATCAAGAGCCCGCCGCCGCGTGTGTTGTGCCCGTTGCGAAGAGTGAATCCTTGGATCCTGGTCGAAGCGTTCTCGCCGCGATGGACCCATATCACGCTCGACGAATCGCCCCCGTCGATCACGGTCGCTTCCGGTCCCTCGGTCGATTCGAGCGTGACGAGCTTGCCCATCAGGTCGAGATTCTCGTGATAGGTGCCCGGAGCGACACGGATGAGATCGCCGGCCAGAGCGGTATCTATGGCTGCCTGAATCGATTGCCCGGGAAGAACATCTACGACTCGGGTCTGGTAATCGTACTCGTGCGCCCCGATGTCGATCCTGGCGCCCCCTCCGGCGGGAGGGGGATCGGCCGGATTGCCGGCGTCGATGCAGGGCGATTCCGAATCGAGATCGTAACCATCGGGCACGAAGCGCGGATCTACGGAGATGCTCCCTTGGCCTGGCGAGACGTTCACGTAGTCGGTGCCGTTTGCCCAGACATTGTTGTATGTCGCGTCGATCAGGGCGGTCTCATCGGCCCAGATCCCGCTCGATGCGCTTTGCACGACAATGCTGTTGGTGAAGACGACGTCCGCACTGTCGAGAAAGGCAGCGTGCCCACCCACTCCGGCGGAGTTCTGATCGAAGGTGCAGCTCACCACCGTCGGCGAGCCACGACTCGCCCAGATGCCGCCCCCCGCGGTAGTCGCGCTGTTGTTGGCCATTACGCAGCGTTCCAGCCAGGGAGCGCTTCTGTAAGAGGCTATGGCCGCCCCGTAATCCCCGGCTGAACAGAGAAGGAAGGTGCAGTCTTCGACAAGGGGTTGGGCGCCGCTGAGCGCGTACAGCCCACCGCCCGCGGCCTCGGCGGAGCAGTCGGTCACCAGCAGATTCTTCAGGGTCGGCGAGGCGCCGTTGAGGTGAAGGCCGCCCCCGTCGACGTTCCAACCCCTGGTCAAGGTGAAACCATCGAGAACCGCGCCCGCATCTTCGCCCGACCACATAACCACGCACGGCTCGATGCCACGCCCGTCTATCACGGTCGACTCCGGACCGGATTCCGCTCGAACGACGACCGCCTTCCCCTTGAAGTTCACCCGTTCGTCATAGGTCCCCGGACTCACCAGAACCGAGTCGCCGCTCGCGCTCGCCGCGTCGATCGCCGCCTGGATCGTGGTGTAGTCGGTGGGTACATGGATCCGCACCGCGCCGGCGCCGGCCGTGATCGAAATGATGATGGCGACGGCCGCAGTGGTGCTGAGTGCTCGCATCGATGGCTCCGGGGCGCGGGACGAAGGGGGATTCCGCTATGACAGCAAGTCGTGCGCCATATCTG
>CAZFNT010000375.1:0-267 GCA_964520315.1 uncultured Gemmatimonadota bacterium | reverse complement strand
CGCAGCGCTCCCCCCTCTCTTGATCGTGGCCGGGTCGATGGTCGGATTAGGTACGGCTCCTTCGCGAAAGACCGAAGCCGAAAACCCCCTATCGATCACGACTTAGGGCACGGCGCTCTCACGGATTCGCGGCGCCGCGGACTCGGAGCGGAGCGGCTCTTTTCTGGAGGCGTGGACGATTCGTGCACTTCCGAAGACCTGCCGGCGTGGCGCAACTGTTCAAGCGTTGAACAGCATCTCGTGCAGTCCTGAACAGGCGGCAGTGGT
>CAZFNT010000374.1:4316-4624 GCA_964520315.1 uncultured Gemmatimonadota bacterium | reverse complement strand
GGCTACGACAGCATGTACTCCTGGTTCGACGAGAACGGCGGTACGATGACGCGCCTCTATCTTCCGCCGGGGCGAATCAGCAAGGAGATGCTGGATGGGCTGCGGGCGCGGATCCAACCCGTACTGCCGGAGATCGCCGGTGTGTCGCTGACACTCGGGGAGGAGCAGTGGTGGCGCCGGCGTTTCCAAGGAGAGCGCCGTGTCAATCTGTCGATTCGGGGGACCGATCCCGAGTTTCTTCAAGAGTTGGCGGCGCGAGCCGAGGCGCGTCTGCGGCGACTCGAAGACGCGATCGATGTATTCGGTCC
>CAZFNT010000374.1:0-4306 GCA_964520315.1 uncultured Gemmatimonadota bacterium | reverse complement strand
GGTCCGAGCGTCGAGGGGAAGAAGGAGCTGCGCATCCACATCGACCCGGAACGGGCGCACGCCCTCGGTGTGACGCCGGAGTCGGTCGCCGGCTCGGTGAACGTCGCTTTCCGGGGGCGGAAGATGCGCCGGATCGATCGCGGTGACCACGAAGTCGACGTTGTGTTGAGCTTGCCTGAGGAGGCCCGACCCGGCGTATCTTCTCTCGCCGATCTTCCGATTCAGCGTGTCGCCGGCGCCCCGGTGCCGCTCGCATCGGTGGCCTCGATCGAGATAGCGCGAACGCCAAGAGGTGTTTGGCGTGAGGATCGCGCAGCCACCGCTTGGGTAGGTGTTCAGTTCGACAAAGAGGCGGTTGCCAACACCGAAGAGGGGCGTGCGCGGGTCAGTGCGGCGATGGAGGGTTTCGAGCTGCCGCAAGGGTACAGTTGGGGCTGGGGGAACATGGGAGAGAGGCTTGACGACACACTTCAGACTATGACGAATGGCGTGTTGCTATCGCTACTGGTTGTAGTCATGTTGATGGCGGCGCTCTTCGAATCGTTCAGTCAACCGCTGGCCATCGTCATCACTCTGCCCCTTGCGTTCTTCGGTGCTTTCTGGTCCCTCTGGATCGGCGGATACGTCCTCGATCCGGTGTCGTTTTTCGGGCTGATTCTCCTGATCGGGATTGTTGTCAACAATGGTATCGTGATGGTGAACCATGTGAACAACTTGCGTCGAGAAGGAATGGACCGTGTCGACGCATTGATTCAGGGATGCGCCGATCGTTTGCGTCCGATCCTCATGACCGCGCTGACCACGATCTTCGGACTCGTCCCCCTGGCCCTGTCGGCGTTCGCAGTCGGGGGTGCCCCGATGGGACCGCTCGCGACCGCGATGATCGGCGGGCTGGCGACATCGACGCTGTTCACTCTCATTGCTCTACCGGTTTGGTACACTGGTGTGGAGGATGTTGGATCGGTCGTGAGACGAGCGTTGCCTCGTTGGCGCTGAACGCGTCGGCTCTCGGATCGAGTACAATTCTTCTCATGCGCGCCCTCGTACTCGAAGACAGTGGCCCCACCCTGATCCGTGAATACCAGGATCCGGATCCGGGTGACGAAGCCCTTAGACGGCTTCTCGTGGCCGGGATCTGCGCGACCGATATCGAGTTCATCCGCGGCTACATGCATCATCGCGGCGTTCTCGGGCATGAATGGGTCGGCATGGTCGAGGATGCCCCGGATCGCTCGTGGATCGGCCAGCCGGTCATCATCCCGGTCGATATGGGGCGCTACTCTGACGTGCTCGCTGGGATCGAAGGGGACCGGGATGAGACGTTCGCTTCGAGCTGTCATGGTGCGTTGCGTCGTCTGAGCCGTACGAAGGCGCGCAAAGCGGCGCGGGGCGGATCGATCTTCCGCGAGCTCCGTGATCGTGGGATCGTGGTCCGCGGTTCGAGCAAACGCACGATCGCCGAGGAGATCCCCGAGGCTTACAACGATGTAGCCGACATGGTCGATGTCGTGGATCGGGTTGGCATTGCGCGCAAAGTCGCGCGCCTGGTTCCGCTAGCGGTGATCAAAGGATGAAGACGCGGCTGGTGGAGACAGTGAGAACCGCCGCCTTCTCGGTCGACGTCGAGGATTGGTACCACATACTCGAAGCCGAAGGCGCTCCGCCCATGGCCGAGTGGGACGCTTTGCCATCTCGGGTGGAGCGAGGCTTCATGCGGCTCTTGGATCTCTTCTCTGAAAAAGGTGTTTCGGTCACCTGTTTTTTTCTCGGCTGGGTGGCCGAGCGGCATCCGCATCTGGTGCGAGAGGCATTCACGAGGGGCCACGAGATCGGATCCCACGGGCACAGCCATCGCCTCGTCCATGCGATGGGCGCTGACAGCTTCCGCGAAGATGCCATTCGCTCTCGCCAGGTGTTGGAAGATCTAATCGGGGAGCCGGTTCGGTGGCATCGCGCTGCCGGCTTTTCGGTGACCGCCGATACACCCTGGTTCTTCGAGGAGTTGGCCAGAGCAGGCCATACACACGACTCTTCGGTTTTTCCCGCGGCCCACGGCCATGGGGGGCTCTCTGGGGCTCCGGTCGCACCCCATCGGATCTCTACTTCCGCGGGCGATATCGTCGAGTTTCCAATGTCGGTCGTATCGGTGCTCGGTCGGCCGATGTGTTTTTTCGGTGGAGGGTATCTGCGTGTTTCCCCTTACCTCTTGGTTCGGTCGATGGCCCGCCGCGTGATCGCCGAGGGGCGCCCGGTAGCCTTCTATTTGCACCCGCGCGAGGTCGATCCGGGCCATCCGCGCCTCGCCCTCTCCGCGAAGAGGCGACTGAAGTCCTACACTTGCATTGACGGAACCCACGCTAAGATAGCAAGATTACTGGACGATCTTCCGGTCACGACCTTCGGAGCATGTCTGGCCAATACGTCGTCAGGGGGCGGAGTTCATGCCAACGATTGAACGTACACAGCAGTTCTTCGACAGCTACGCGGCCGATTTCGATGCCCTGTACGGCACGCGCCGGAGCTGGGTCAACCGCGTGGTGAATCCTCTGCTGCGCCGGAGCATGAAGCTGCGCTACCAGCGAACGCTCGCGGGCTGCGAGCCGATCGAGGGCGCAAGAGTGCTTGATGTCGGCTGCGGTCCCGGGCACTATGCCGTCGCTCTGCTTCGCCGCGGTGCCGCCCGGGTAGTTGGCATCGACTTCGCCGACGGAATGCTCGAAATAGCCGGAGCCCGCGCCGAGGCCTGCGGCGTGGCGGAGCGCTGCGAGTTGGTCCACGCCAGTTTTGAAGACTACGAACCGGACCAGCCCTTCGACTATGTCGTTCTGAACGGCTTCATGGACTACACGCCCGATCCCGCGGTGATCGTCGAAAAGGCGCTGAAAATGGCGACTCGCAGGGCCTTCTTCAGCTTCCCCGCGGCGGGGGGGATTCTGGGGTGGCAGCGGCGGATCCGTTACCGGGCTCGCTGCGACCTCTACCTCTACGATCGTTCCCAACTAGAGGAGCTCTTTTCGGGGTTCGAGAATGTCATGATCGAGACGATTGCTCGCGACTACTTCGTTAGGGTCGACCTCGAGAAGTGAGCGGCGAGTGGCCTGAAACCACCGCCGCGCCGGAGACAGAACCCGATGGCCACAGAACGCAGCACCGAACTCGAAGCCGCCATGCGCGAGCGGATTCTGGTGGTCGATGGCGCGACCGGCACATGGATGCAGCAACAGGGTTTGACATCAGAGGATTTCGGCGGACGACAGTATGAAGGCTGCAATGAGCATTTGAACATATCTCGGCCCGGAGTTGTCGCTGATCTGCACCAAGCCCACATTGCGGCCGGCGCCGACATCATCGAGACCAACACATTCGGCGGCACATCGATCGTGCTCTCCGAATACGGTCTCGAGCACAGAGCTCTCGAGTTGAATCACGAGGCGGCGAGCATCGCGCGGAGCATAGCGGACAGATCACGAAAGAAGGGTCGTTCCATCTGGGTCGCCGGATCGATGGGACCCACGACCAAGGCGATTTCGGTGACCGGAGGCGCTACCTTCGAAGAGTTGCGACACTCTTATGGAGAGCAAGCTCAGGGTCTGCTGGAAGGCGGTGTCGATCTGCTGGCGATCGAGACCGCGCAAGATACAGCCAACGTAAAGGCGGCGATTCTCGGCGTCGAAGATGCGGTCGCGCGCGGGGCGCCTCGGGCACCCCTGATGATCTCGTGCACCATCGAACCAACCGGAACGATGCTCGCCGGGCAGGGGGTAGAGGCGTTCTTCACTTCCATCCGCTACGCGAATCCCCTGATCGTCGGGCTCAACTGTGGCACAGGTCCCGATTTCATGACCGACCATCTGCGCGCTCTCGCCGCGATGGCGACGACGAATGTGGCCTGCATTCCGAACGCCGGTCTTCCCGACGAAGATGGACGCTATCTCGAAGGCCCGGACGAACTCGCCGGGATCATGGAGCGCTTCGTCGATCGCGGGTGGTTGAATGTCGTCGGCGGTTGTTGCGGCACCACACCTGAACACATCCGCGCGTTGGCTCGACTGGTCGAGGGCAAGCATCCGCGCACGCCCGCGTCCCATGATCGTTGTGCGGTCAGCGGCATCGATTATGTTGCGATCGAAGAGGACAATCGGCCTCTTCTGGTAGGCGAGCGCACCAATGTCGTCGGTTCGAAGAAGTTCCGTCGCTTGATCGAGGGGGGCAGACTCGCGGAGGCCGCGGAAGTCGGGCGAGCACAGGTGCACGGAGGCGCGCAGATCATCGACCTGGTCGCGCGGCCGAAGCGGCGCCGGAAGCG
>CAZFNT010000373.1:0-4654 GCA_964520315.1 uncultured Gemmatimonadota bacterium | reverse complement strand
GGCGGAAGACGGTCTGCTTGGCGGAACGCTCCGACTTACGAGTGAACCTCCACTTCCATGTGCTCGCGCTGGATGGTGTTTGCGCCGGCGACCGCGACGAGCCGGAGTTTCATCGGATCCCGCGACAGTGCTCGCCGTCGTGCCCCCTTCACAACCGGCAACGCCGGTCGAGCTCCGTCCGGGCGCACCCAATCCGTTTCGCCAGGATGCACGGCTCGAATTCGTCGTCGCCGGAGTGGATCGCATGCACGTGACCCTCGAGATCCTCTCCGTGACGGGGAAGCGGGTCGCCGTGCTGCGCGAGGGGGCTCACGAAGCGGGGAGCTTCGTCGCCACGTGGGATGGTCGAGACTCGCGAGGACGAGCGGTCGCCGCCGGTGTGTACCTTGCGCGGATCCGTTCGGCGGACCACTCGGAGGCCCGGCAGCTCGTCCGCCTGAGGTAGCCGGATCCGGCTGGCGAGAGCGCAACTCTCGGGAGCGCCGCGGACTTCTCACCGGGCGTGCATCTTGTGCGATTGCAGCGTGGGCAGGACATCGCGTCCCGAAAGGTCACCGTTCTTCGGTGATGCAAACCTTCTCCAGGATCCCCTTCAACAGCGCCTCGTCCTGCTTCAGCCCGTCATGCCACTGTAGTGAGCCAGGTCGCCATCCTGGGCAGAAGGCGTGGCGGGGATGGGGAGAAGGGACGGTATGTACTTCTACCGATTCCAGACCGACCGACGGACGGCGACGCACAAGCTCGTGCGACTCCGCTGAGTCGCGTCAGTCGATCGACATGACAGTCCTGTAGAAGCCGTCAAACTCGAGAATCGCTCTGAGGGAGATCTCCGGGGAATCGGGTCCCCCGAATTCGTAGTGCCGGATCGTGACAGACGGGTGCTCCAGGTCGGTATGGTCCTCGCGCTCCCACTCATCCGACAGGCACGACTGGAGGTGGGAAAGCACCTTCTCATAGCCGGCCACTGCCTCGGCCTCCTCCCTCGACGAGACGAACTCATAGTACAAAGTCGCATCCAGCTGCACCTCCGCGCGTAGACCGGCGTACGCGCCGGGCATGGCATAGAGAATCTCGTGGCGTATCACCACCCCGGGGTCGTCGGCTCTCACGGCGCGAGGATCACGCTTGAGCGGCTCGAACTGCTGGTCCGCGAAGCTGAGGGCGTGGTTCAGCGCGAGACAGAACTGCTCCGCCTCGGATGGGCCGTCAGATGCCACTCGGGCCTCGAAGTTGTCGAACTGGACCATCGTTTCTTCGTCGCCCTCCGAGAGAACCATGAGCCCGTAGCTGTCGTCGATGAACGGATCCGAGGGGATCCTGTCGACGAGGCGGTTGTTCGCGTAGAGGCTGATCCAGTTGATGGTGCGCGAGACTCTCAGATGATTCGTTTCGGTTCCGCTCCGGATGGCATCGTGCGGTCGCCAATCGATGTAGGGCTCGGGGTCGCCTTTGCGTATCCCCGCCGAGTAGTCTCCGGCGCTGTTGATGAGGAAGTAGTATGCCCAGTTCTGGCTGTAGGCACCCCAGGTCAGACCGAACCCATCTTCGGCGCCCCCCTCCACGAAGGCGGCATCCGTCGACAGCATGAAGTCCGTGTACAGGGGGATCGGAGGAGCGTACCCGGGCTCCGACATACAGGCCTCCCAGTAGCCGGTGATGCGGAACACTCCGTCCACGAACTCGAAGTTGCCGGCGTTGGTCATGGACTCGTCCCAACCCGCTTCGTTGTCCGAAAAGTCCTCCTGCAGCACCGGCTCACCGATGATTCCCAGGGGTTCCTTCTCGCCACACGCCACGATTGCCAGACATGCCGCAGATGTCAGGAATGGCGCGAGCACGACCCGTGCGCGTCTCATCAAGCTCACTCCTCCGTCTCAGGGAAGCTCGAAGCCTGGCATCGTTCGGCACGCTCGTGACTATAGTCAGGCTCACTCCGAGGCACGTCGCGGCCGCCGGTTTCTTCAAAGTCAGGGTAGCTGATCTTGCCGCATCACGTTGTGGTTCCGGAAGCGTTCGCAGACGCGATCCTCGCACGGCGGTGGCTGATCCTGGCTCTGATCGCGGCGTCCGTGGTCGCGTGCGGGCTACGGATCGCGACGACTCCGGTCCAGACTTCCATCACGCAGGGCCTCATGCCCGACGATTCGGAGTTCGAAGAGTACCGTCGACGAGCGGCTAGGTTCGGCGGGACGGCTGATGACGTGATCATGGTGGGAACCGACGAAGGCGATTCGCTGCTGACGGCGCGACGGCTGGACTCGATTCGCGCGGCGGCCCGCGCGATCACGGAGATGCCGGAGGTGCGCCGCGTGGATACGTTCGTGGACGCCCCCTGGCTGGCGCCGAACCGAGTCGAGTCGCTCCTGGAGCGAACGGCGCGCATCAATCTGCGCGAAGTGCTGCGGGAAGGCGGACAGCCGTCCGTGTCCTTCCTTTCGCTGCCGCCGTACTGGCCGGAGGAGGCGGGTGCGCAAGAGCGAGTCGAAGCGGCTGCCCTGCGAGAAGCCTTGCTCGAGCTGGACCGGGTAGCGGGAACCCTGGTCTCCCGGGACGCTCGCGCGCAGGCGTTTCTCGTGCACTTGGCCGACGGCGCGCCCAAACAGGGCGCAGCTCCGGCGCGCCTGTCGAAACGACTTCGTGAAACCGTTCGCCGGCACGGACTGGGGGAAGACGACGTGCACGCCGCCGGCGTCCTCGTTACCGAGGGCGGCATGCTCCGCGAGGTCTACCGCGCCATCTGGCAACTGGCGCCGCTGGGTGCGGTCCTGATCTGTGCCCTGGTCTACGCGATCTTCCGCCGGCCGATTCTCGTAGCCGCCATGCTGGTGATCGCCCTCACCGCCGTGGCGTGGTCGGTGGGTGCCACGGCGCTCGCCTTCGGCCGAATCACACTCTTGATCGCGGCCGCTCCGCTCCTGGTGCTGGTCATCAGCACCTTGGACACGATCCACCTGGCGTCGGCGTTCCTGGCCGAGCTTGCCAAGGGCGCCTCGCCGAACGCGGCCGTGCGGCGGACGGTGGTCGACGTCGGTGGCGCCTGCGTTCTCACGAGTGTCAGTACATTCGTCGGTTTCCTTTCCTTGATGTTCGTCCCGGCGGTCGCGGTGCGGCACTTTTCTCTGGCCGCATCGATCGGCGTGGCGGGGGCGTTGCTTCTTGCGCTGGTGATCTGCCCGATTGCGTTCTCGACCGCGGACTGGCGACGCCCGGGTCGGCTGCCGTGGGGCTGGAAGTACATAGGTACCGTGATCGAGCAGATCGTGACGCTCTGTCGGAGGGGGAGCTGGGGTACCCGCGTCATGTCGTCGCCTTCCACGGACTGGTGCTCGTGGGCGCCCTCGGCCTTCTGCTCAGTCTGACCCTCGACGCGGATCTTCCCCGGCGGTTCCCGTTGTCACACGGGGTCCGCAGCGGCGTGGAGTTCTTCAATCGGGAGTTCAGGGGAGCGCACAGCCTGGAGCTGTATTTCCGCGGCGACCAGGCGACGCTGAGCTCCCCACGATTCGTCGAGTCCCTGCGGGGCGTGGAAGCGCGCCTCCTGGAGCAACCGGGAATCGAGCGCGCGTTCTCCCTCGCCAGCCTGCTGCGCGCGATCGACGGCCTGCTCGAAATCCCGGACGACGAGGAGCTCACGAGGAACCGCCTGGACTCGACGCTGAATCTCTTGGCGCGGGTCGCGCCCGAGCCGACACGGGCGGTGCTCACGCCCGATCGGCAGATGGCCCGCATGGCGTTGAGAACCACCCGAACCCGCGTGTTTCAAATCGAAGAGCTTGCCGATCGCGCGGAAGCGATCGCGAGAGAAGAGCTTCCCGAGGGGGTGGCGGTGGAGGCCACGGGAGCGTACGCAATCATTGGACACGCGGCGCATGCGTTCGTTCGCGGACAGGCTCGGGGGCTAGCCATCTGCCTCGTCGCGGTGATGACCATCGTGGCGATCGGAGTGCGATCGGTGCGGCTGGCCCTGCTTGCTTTGGTCCCCAACCTGCTCCCGCTGATCCTCCTCGGCGGGCTTTTGCGCTTGCGTGGCGGTGTCGTCGACCTGGATGTGCTGGGCGTCGCGATCATCGGCTTCGGACTGGCGGTCGACGACACGATTCACTTCTTGCATCGTTTCGACGTGGAGTTCTCCCGAGTCACCGATGTCCGCTTGGCGCTGGAACGCACCTACGACTACACCGGGCTGGCGATCGTGCGCTCGACGCTGGTGCTGGGGGTCGGCCTCGCCGTCTTCTCGCTGTCCGGGTACCTGTCGATCTGGTTCCTGGGGACCTACCTGGTCTTCGTTCTGGCCGGCGCTGTGCTCGGGGATCTGCTGCTGCTGCCCGCCCTGGTTCTGCTGTTCCACGGAGACCGGCAACGGGCCAGGCCGAGCTCCGGAACCGGCCCGCGCCGACTTGCCCGGGGTGAATGATCCCGACCCCGTGGTGTGCCAAAACTCGGCTGACCTACAAAGTGCGCTGATCTGGCGACATCAGGGAGCGGGTTGGAGAGGCGGGTGAAGGGGGAGGAGAGAACGATGAGATCGACTTCTGCCAATAGAACGTGTGAGAAGAGCGTAGGCGATTTGGGCAGGTTTCCTGGTTCACCCTCGCCTGGTGGACCAGTGTGCCCAGATTCTACGGAATCCGGTGATTCTGGGCCGCCGGGGCTG
>CAZFNT010000372.1:0-4658 GCA_964520315.1 uncultured Gemmatimonadota bacterium | reverse complement strand
TTTCATCGAAATGCGCCTCGATGCGCGGCGTCGCGCCGCGCCGGTCGCGGTGCACGACCGCCAGATTCAGGCCGTGCAGGGCCAGTTTCTTGGCCGCGGCCAGTCCAAAGCCGCTCGACCCCCCTAGAATCAAGGCCCATTGGTTGTCCGGAAAACGCATGAACTTCCTGTAGTATCGTGGCCGTTGGAAGACGCCGAATTCGACTGGGCGCCAAACCTGACTGGCGTATATGAATACGTACCAGTCACCGAATGGCAAGCCAACAATGTCCTATACATTACGAAGAAGGCGACCTGACCGTCGTATAGATCGTGACCAAGAAAGCCAACTTTAGCCCTGACAAGACGATCGGCCCCGCCAAGAGCCCCCGCGGCGCCAAGACACGCATGCGAATTCGTGAGGCCGCCAACCGGCTTTTCATCGAAGGGGACTTCCGAGGCACGACCGTCGACGCCATCGTGGAAACGGCCGGCGTCTCCAAAGGGACCTTCTACCTGCATTTCGATCGCAAGGAGGATCTTCTGCTCGAATACGGCTCGGTGCGCCTCCAGCACATCCGCTCGACTCTGCCCGATCTGCTGGTCGACAAGACCTTCGAGCAGGCTTTGAACGAGATCCTCGATCAGGTAGTGCGTGGCAAGCAGTGGGACCGTGAGTTGACCGGGCTCGCCATTTCGGAGATGCGCGTCAACGCCGATCGGCTGCCGATCGAGAACCCGCACAAGCTACTGCAACCCTTGGTCGAGCTGGCCCAAGCTCGCGACGAGGTTCGCGCCGACATTCCCCCGGAGGCCCTGGCGATGTTCGTGCTGCGCTCACTCCTGGGCGCCCTGCGTGACTGGGGCCTGGGGTTCGGCGACCTAACCCGGGAAGAGGCGCTCGACTACGCAATGGTGTTGATCATGGACGCGACTCGTCAGCGAATAGAGCCGGGCAGAAACAGGTGATCGCGGGTCTCCTCGTCGCGCTCGATCTGGAAATCACCGCTTCCCGATCGGCCGGAGACGCAGTGCGGATGACGAGAATGTAAGCTCCGCGGATGATTCGCCGAATCGACCCTGAGCATTGGGCGAGACGGGACCACTACCGCTGGTTCCGCTCCTTGGACTACCCATACGTGGGCGTCACGGCGGATGTCGACGCGACCCACCTGACTCATGCTTGTTCCGAGGTAGGTCTTTCCCTCTTCGCGGCGTTCCTGCATGTGCTTCTAGCGGCGGCTAACGCCGTACCCGAACTGCGGCAACGGATTCGGGCCGAGGAAGAGGGCGAGGTGGTCGTGGAGCACTCTTCCGTCTATGCGGGCGTCACTCTTCCCGCCGGTGAGGGTCTCTTCACCTTCGCCTCGGTAGGCTCCGCGTCGGGGCCGCGGGAGCTGGCTACCGAACTCGCGGCGCACAGAGACGCGGCCGCCCGTGAACCCTCGCTGCGGCCCTTCGAAGACGATCGGGACGATCTGGTCTTCTGCACCTGTTTGCCTTGGGTGCGTTTCACGCAAATCACCCACCCAATGACCACTTCACGAACCGACAGTGTTCCCCGCATCGCCTGGGGACGAATCACCAGCGCTGGCGACCGAAGAATCTGCCCGGTCAACCTGCAAGCGCATCACGCCCTGGTCGACGGACTACATGTCGGGCGTTTCTTCGCAGAGGTGGAGCAGAGACTGCGACAGTTTCGAGTCTAGCCCGCATGCGTGACCAACCCCAACTCCCGGTCGAGTTCAAGATACTAGAGCAATTGCGGCGCGATGCAACGAGGTCGGCGCAGGTGTGCTGATTCCGGAGCGCGGCGAGAACACAGAAACGCTTTGGTCGTTCGCCAGCGCTCCACTGTGGGGCGTGGCACTTGAACGAGATGGGCTCGCTCGAAGAGGCTACGTTACACTGGTTTCGTGCGGCGGCGGCTGCGCGAAGAGCCTCCTCGACCCTTAGGCCTGTCGCCTTCGCGAGACTTGAGATTCCGACGCTTCTTGTTGCGCCGGCGCGATCCTGGGTCATCCAGCACTCTCAGACCCAGCTGGCGGCCACAAACCCATGCGTTGCTGAGATGATCGAGCAACGCTCGTGGCATACCGGGCGGCAGCTCGACTGTCGCGTATTCGTCGTAGATCTTGATCTTGCTGATATGGCGACTCGAGATCCCCGCCTCGTTGGCGATGCACCCGACGACATGGCGCGCCTCCAGCCCATGGCTTCGGCCCACATCGAGCCGATAGCGCCGCCCGTCCGAATCCAGCTTGCCGCCCGCACTCGCTTTCGAGGCGCGGTGGTGGGTCTTCGCTTGCGGACCACGGTCCTCGTCCTCCAGGCGTCGCTCCTCCACGACGAGGGGGCGATCTCGTTGGTAGAGATAGATCAACGCGGCGGCGACCGATCGCACGTTCAGCGCCGCGGTGCCCGGCGCGGTTTCTGCTTCGCCTTCTATCTCCTCGATGTCGCCCGACTCGCGCGCAGCTTCAGCCGCTCGCTCTTCCATATAGCTCTCCACCACGGCCTCGAAAAAGCCCAGCTCGGTGTCGCGGATCGTGTCGCTCAACAGGTCCTTCAGCTCACTGATGCGCCGTTGGCCGATTTGGGCCCCGGTCGGCACGGCCATTCGCTCGACCGGCTGCCGCGTCGTACGTTCGATCATCTTCAACAACCGGCGCTCCCGTCTCGCGACAAAGAGGATCGCCTGTCCCCCGCGCCCGGCACGCCCCGTGCGACCGACCCGATGCACGTATGCCTCGGGATCGGTGGGAATGTCGAAGTTGATTACGTGGCTCACCCGCTCGACATCAAGGCCGCGCGCCGCCACATCGGTGCAAACAATTATGTCTAGCTGCCCACTCTTCAGGCGCTCGATCGTGCGCTGGCGGGCCTCTTGGCGCATCTCTCCAGACAAAGGAGCAGCCGCGAATCCACGGGCTTCGAGCTTCTCGGCAAGGGTCGCGGTGCTGCTGCGCGTCCGCACGAAGATCAGCATCGCGTCGAAGCTTTCGACTTCGAGAATACGGGTCAATGCTTCGAGCTTGTTGTAGCCCGTTACCGCCACATATCGTTGTTCGGTGGTCTCTACCGTCGCCGTCTTCGTCGAAATCTTCACACGGGCCGGATCCCGCAGGAAGCGCTTCGCGATCGCGTGGATCTTCGCAGGTATGGTCGCCGAGAAGAGCGCGGTCTGGCGTGACTCGGGTGTCTGTTCGAGGATCGCTTCGACCTCTTCAATGAACCCCATTCGAAGCATCTCGTCCGCTTCGTCGATGACCAAAGACCGCAAAGCCGCCAGGTCCAGGGTGCCGCGACGCAGATGATCTTGTATTCGTCCGGGAGTGCCGACTACGACATGTACTCCTCGCCGCAATCGACGAAGCTGCGTGCCCATTCCCTGGCCGCCATAAACGGGCAACACATGCAGAGCCCGCAAGTGATGTGCGTAGACCTGAATGGCCTCGGAAACCTGCAGCGCAAGCTCACGGGTGGGTGTGAGCACCAGCATTTGCGGACACGCCCGGTCCAGGTCGATCGAAGCGAGCAGAGGCAATGCGAAAGCGGCCGTCTTGCCGGTACCGGTCTGTGCTTGCCCGATCAGGTCCCTCCCCTCCAACAGGACGGGAATCGCGGCGGCCTGAATGGGTGAAGGAGCCTCGTAGCCCACATCTTCTACGGCCCGCAGGATTTCGGCCGGCAAGGCGAGCGTCGAGAAACGCGGGACGCCCGCGTCATCTGGTGATTCGGAGTCCCCGCTTCGGTCAATGTCGGTCATCTCGCACTCCCTCACAGAGGCTCTACGCCGTAAACACGTGCCGAATGTCCCAGATCAGCTTCGGATTCCGCCGGAAGATCCGTGAGAAAATCTTGAAGAGGGTGAGATCGGCCGCGTCGCATCCTTCGAATACCCGTGCGGTCTCGTCGAGTGACGAATCGGGCAAGCGGCCGACGGCTTCCTTGATCCGATACCATCGTTTGTTGGCCTTCCCGGCGCGATCGTTCCAACGCTCGGCGTATCGGTTCAAAAAACGAGCCGAAAACTCCCCATCTCGAACCGCTTCCGCCGCCGTCTCGCCGGCCAATTGCCCACCCAGCATTCCGGTCAAGATGCCCCCGCCGGTCATAGGATTCACCTGACGCGCAGCGTCGCCGGCGAGCATGACACGGTCGGCCACGATCGTCTCCAGAGTGTGGGAGACCGGGACACCGCCCACCGTGAAGCCGAGGATCTTGCCGCCGAGCCCCAGCCGCTCCATGAAGCGATCGAGGTGCGCCAGAGCAGATCCCCGGCGTCGCGCCTCCTTCACCGACACTCCAAGACCGACATTGGCGAGCCCATTCCCCTTGGGGAAGATCCAGGCGTACCCTCCCGGGCTCACATCCCGGCCCAGGTAGAATTCACAGAAGCCCCTCTCCGTCTCACAATCGGCCACCAGATACTGGGCGCAAGACTCCATGTCGGCGAGCCGGAGCTCGGTGCGGATCCCAACCCAGCGGCCCACTCGTGAGTCCACGCCGTCGGCGCCAATGACGACCTTGCAAGGCACGACGCATCCGGAACCGCGCCGCGCCACTCGCACGCCGACAACACCCCCATCGTTCCCGCGCCGAAGGCCGACCGCGTTCGCCTCGCTGAGCACACGGGCTCCCGCCTTCGCCGCCAACTCGATCAATCCCCGATCGAA
>CAZFNT010000371.1:0-4659 GCA_964520315.1 uncultured Gemmatimonadota bacterium | reverse complement strand
CTGCTCGAGAAGCTCTTCCAGGACACTCAGGCCCAGACCTTCTCCGTCAGATCGCGCCCCGTCTCTCTCGACACGATTTTGTAGCTCGTCAGCCCCATATCTTCCGAGGCATGGAGCGAGATCGAGAGTGAGTGGCGCCTCTTCAGATTCCGCAGCGAGTTCTTGTGCTCCGCGCGCAGATACTCCACCAAACGAGGATGCGCCCAAAGCGTGACATCGCTCTCGTACAGATAAACCGCCGATCGGGTCAGCGCCTGTTCCACCCGGCGCGCGACCGTCTCGCGCGAGAGCACCCACCCCTCTCCGCCGCAGCAGGGGCATCTCTCGCTGAAACGCTGCATAAGCGAAGGGCCGACCCGCTTTCGGGTCATCTCGACCAGCCCCATCTCGCTCACCTTCAGAGTCTTCGTGCGCGAACGATCCCGCTGCAAGTGGGCCCGCAGCTCCTTGAGCACCTTCTGCCGATTCTCTTCCATCTCCATATCGATGAAGTCGATGACGATGATCCCCCCCACATCGCGCAGCCGCAGCTGCTTGGGAATCTCACGCGCGGCGTCGAGATTCGTACGCAGAATCGTCTCTTCCGGATCGCGACGCCCCGTGTAGTGGCCTGTGTTTACGTCGATCGCCACCAACGCCTCTGTGTGGTCGATGCCGATATAGCCACCGTCAGGCAGCGAAACCCTGCGATCGAGCGCCGCCACGAGCTCCCGCTCGACATCGTAACAGTCGAAAATCGGGATCTCATCGTCGTATAGCGTGATCTTGCGCCGCAGATCGGGAGCGAAATCCTCGAGATAGGTGGCGATCCCTTCAAAACGTTCCTTCGAATCGATCACCAGAGAATCGATATCGCTCGTGAAGAAATCGCGAATCAGCCCCGAAGTCAGCGTCAGCTCCTTCTGCAGACACACCGGCGCCTTCCCGTTCTCCGCCTCGCTGTTCAAACGTGCCCAGGTCTTCGCCAAGTGCTTCGCATCGGCCGTGAACTCCTCGGGGTTCTTCCCCCGGGCCGCCGTGCGCACAATAAATCCGAAACCGTCGAGCTCCACGACCTCTTCGAGAATCGCCTTGACCCGGCTTCGCTCCCCTTGGTCATCGATCTTCTTCGAAACCCCGACCTGCGCCGCCCCCGGCATCAGCACCAGATGGCGCCCGGCCAGACTGATATGCATCGTGACCCTGGGCCCCTTCGTTCCGATCGCCTCTTTGGTGACCTGAACCAGGATCTCCTGCCCCTTCTGGAGCAAGTCGGAAATCGACTCCGGCGGCTGCTCGGGAACCTCGGGGCCCTCCTCGCCGAAATCGGTATCGGTATCGGGCAGGCAGGGATACACATCGGAAAAATGCAGAAAAGCGTTCTTATCGAGCCCGATGTCGACGAACGCCGCCTGCATCCCCGGAAGCACCGAGGTCACCTTCCCCTTGTAGATATTCCCCAGTATCCGCTCCTCCGATTCCCGCTCGACCAGCAGCTCCACCAGCCGGTGATCCTCCATGATCGCGATGCGGGTCTCGTCTTTGCGCTCGTTGATGATGATCTGGCGGTGGGCCGTTGGGGCCGCCGGCTCGGGCGCGCTGCGCGAGCTGCGCGAGCTGCGGGCCTTGCGTTGTGGCGTCCGCCTTTGGTTTCGAGATCGCTCTTGCGTTTTATTGGTAGCCAAGTTCTTTCCTGAATCGCAGGGAGCCCACGGATCGCGTGCTCCCACGCGGAGAAACGTTTAGTTGCCGCTCACGTACGAGAACCAGACGACGCAGAGAATGATCCAGAAGGGGATCGAAAAGAGCGCCAGCCAGAACATGCCGCGAAAAAGCCCCAGCTGCTCGAGCAGTCGCTTCTTCTCGACCGCGCGGCGAACCACGATCTCGATCTGCTCCAGCTTGAAGGGCTTGGTTATGTAGTCGTACGCACCCAACTTGATCGCCTGCACGGCGGAATCGATGGTCGGATATGCCGTGATCATCAGCACCACCGCATCGGGCTGAACGAGCTTCACTTCGCGAAGCAGAGTGAGCCCATTCATGCGCGGCATCTTCAGATCGGTTATCACGAGATCGATCTGTTGCTGCTTGTAGACACGCAGCCCAACGTCTCCGTCGGGAGCCGTATGAACCTCGTGCCCCAAAGAACGAACCGTCTCAGCGAGCATCTCGCGGAGTTCGTCCTCGTCGTCAACGATCAGTATGCGAGCCATCTCTTCCTCTGGAGAGCGCAAATGGGAGGAGCCCTCCCGAAATCCTGGAGGTCCAAAATCGACCGCGTAGTGCCGCGCAACTCCAAGTCGTTCTCATTAGAAGAGTTGCGCAAGAATAGCGAGCCGGCAGCCTAACACGGGGCCGAATCGACGTAAAGCACTGTTCCGCCCATCGACCCTGCCATGAAGGCGTTCGGGGGACCGAGCACCGGCGTGCTGGTCTCCGTGGCACATCGCCAGGCAAACCCCACGGTTCCGCGCGAGCCGAAGCTGCCGCCCTGTGTGGGGGTGGATAGACCGGGCGGACCGCGCCCCTGCGGGCCCCACTCGCGCAGCAACGGATCACCAAATGGTGGTTGACGTTCGGGACGCCCGCGGTCGTCGTTTCGGAAATCCCCTCGGCTTCGCCCTGCACTTCGCCGAGCCGGTTACCGGCCCCATCACGCTCGGTTTCGGAGCGCACCTGGGGCTTGGGCTCTTCTTGCCCGCTGAAGCGCGCGACTCCGGAACCGCGCGCCTGTCACGGCCAATGCCTGGTTGATATCCGACACCATCAGGGCATGTCGACCGTGCCGGCCCCGAGCGCCGATACTACGAGCTATCGCCCCCTCCGCTCACCTTTCCCGCAAACGCCTTGATCATATCGATCGGAATCGGGAAGACCACGGTCGAGTTGTTCTCGGCCGCCACCTCCGTCAGTGTCTGCAAGTATCTGAGCTGCAGCGCCACCGGCTCCGCGGAGATCTTCTCGGCCGCCTCGAAGAGCTTCTGGGCCGCCTGATACTCCCCCTCGGCGTTGATGATCTTCGCCCGGCGTTCCCGCTCGGCCTCGGCCTGCTTCGCCATCGCTCGCTGCATCTCGGCGGGCAGATCGACGTGCTTCACCTCTACCGAAGCCACCTTGATCCCCCAGGGATCGGATTGCGCATCGATCACAGATTGCAGGCGTTGGTTGATGTTGTCGCGGCCGGTCAGAAGATCGTCGAGCTCCGCCTCGCCCAGGATCGAACGGAGCGAGGTCTGCGCGATCTGGCTGGTCGCGTAAAGATAGTCCTCGACCTGCACGATCGCATTGACCGGATCCATCACGCGGAAGTAGATCACCGCGTTCACCTTGACCGAAACATTGTCGCGTGTGATCACATCTTGCGGCGGCACATCCATCGCGACGGTTCGAAGCGACACCTTTTGCATGCGATCGATGAGCGGAATCAGGATGATCAACCCTGGCCCCTTGGCTCCGATCACGCGACCCAGTCGAAACACCACGCCCCGCTCGTACTCCTTGAGTACCTTGAGCATCGTGGTCAGGATGAAAAGCAGCGCAACGAGCGCAGAGAGAAATGGCATTATCGGATTCTCCAGTATTCGAGGAAGGGACGAGAAGAAACGAGGGCCGACCGCCGCCACGAGCGCCCCGGCGAGCACGGCGAGCACGCCGGCCTTGCTCGGCTCCTTCTCCTTGGGGTCGGGCTCCGGCTTCACTGCTCCCTTTCCACACGCAGGTAGCGCCCCTCGACCGCCGCGACCCGCACAGAGTCGCCCACATCCAGCCGCCCCCCCGAGACCGAGGCGAACCAGTACTCCCCGTTGACGAAGACTCGGTAGGGTCGCCCACCATCGTCGAGCACTGAACGCACCTGCCCGACACAGCCCACCAAACCTTCGGGACCGGTCCGCACGCGGGCGCCCTGCGCCTTCAGCGCCATCCCCACGACAGTGAGGAAGAAGAGCAGTGTGAAAGCAACGACGGGAAGCACCACGGACACCACCGGGATGGCGAGAGAGGGTTCGTCGATCAGCACGATCGACCCGAGCACCATACAGAGAATGCCCGCGACGGTCAGCGCTCCATAGCTCGTGACCTTCACCTCGAGCATGAAAAAGAGCATCGCGAGACCGATCAGCCCCACGCCCGCCCAGGTAATCGGCACCACCTGGAATCCGACGACGGCCAGCAGTATGCAGATCCCCCCGACGATGCCCGGGAAGAGGGTGCCCGGATTCCAGAGCTCGAAGAGGATGCCGTAGGCACCGAGGATTCCGAGCAGATACGCGAGGGTGGGGTTCGAGAGCACGAAAAGGAAGCCCTCCTTGCGGCTCATCTCGATCCGCTCCACGGGAGCGCCGGCGGTCTTCAAGAGCACCGGCTCATCGCCGTCGACCACCACGGTGAGTCCGTCCACCTCGTCCATGAGGGCACCGAGGTCGCGCACCACGAAATCGATCACGCCGAGCTCCAGCGCCTCTTCCGCGGTGGCCGATACCGACTCCAAGACCGCCTTCTCGGCCCACTCGGCGTTCCGCCCCCGCTCGTCGGCGAGCGCCCGCACATGGGCCAGGAAGTCGTTTTCGATCTTCTCACGCATAGTGCCGTCGATCTCGCCGCCGCCGATCGCCACCGGATGGGCCGCGCCGATATTGGTGCCCGGAGCCATCGCGGCCACATGCGCCGCCATCGTGA
>CAZFNT010000370.1:0-4666 GCA_964520315.1 uncultured Gemmatimonadota bacterium | reverse complement strand
ACTCTATGTCGACCTGGGCGACATCACGCCGGCGCCGGTCGGCGGGCCTTTCTGGCACTCCGAGCCCTTCGTTCTCACCACGGATTGGGCGCATTACTCCTTCGTCTTGCAGGAGCAGGACGGCCTGGACGAATTGGACGCGCTGGAGAGCTTCTTCCTCCGCCTCGGCCTTGTTCAAGGTCAAGCGGGAGAGGACGTCCAAGCCTGGGTCGACAACATCCGAGTAACAGACGACCCACCTGATATTTTCCCCTGCGAAGTGCACGTGGGCCTCCCACCAAACGGCACCACACCGGCCGATCTGGCGATCGATGAGGATGGAATCGTCACACTCGACGGAGAGGCCTTCCTGCCCCAGATCCTCTGGTTCACCGACTACCCGAAGGACTCAGAAGGGCGCCTGGATTGGCCCGAGCTCGATGCACTCCTCGAGGAGGCGAGCGGCGCCGGCTTCAACGCGATCTTCCTCGACTTCAGCCCTGGTGTTCACGCCTACAACACCAAACGGGAGCTCTGGCGCTTCATGCGCCTCGCGGGTTGCCACGATCTCTTTGTCGTGGCCCGAGTTCCTTCGTACCCCTCCGCGGGCGACGCCACCGTCAACTGGCCGGTGCACAGGGGCTATGCCGTAGAGTGGCTCATCGAGTTCAACGACCACCCTGCCCTTCTCGCTTGGGTCACCGGCGACGAGCTCAGCATGACCGACTACGGGGAAGATGACGATCCCTTGGGCGGCCGGATCGATAACCACCGCGTGCTCAAATGGGCGCGCTACTCGGAGAACCCCGCGAATGGCGGATCGGGTTTCTACCGGCCAGTGCTCGGCATCACCGGCCGCGAGCCTCTCGAGGCTGCGGACGACCCGAGTCACTGGTTCGGGGAATACACGAACCCATGGTTCGTCATGAGTCGGCTTGCCACGGCGGTGGACATCATAGTGCCGAACGTCTTCATCAAAGATGGCCACTCTGCCTCTTCGCTGGACCAGACCATCTCACGCGCGACCGATATTGTCAGAAAGAGCCAGTTGCTCTGCGAGGGCGACGACAAGACATGCCCGGGGCTCTTGAAGGACCCCTCTCAGCCCGAGGATTGCGAGGATTCCGCGGTTCCCGGTTACTGCTGGTCGAACAAGGCGGTTTGGCCGATGATCCAGTTGGGCCCCAACAAGGAAGTAGACCGGAACATCTGGGCCAACGAGCTGGAGATCATGGAGGTGCAGGGTCTACTGCATGGAGCCAGCGGGTTCATTCTCGCGAAATCTCACGGCGCCTTGGCGAGCGCTGAGACTTCGGACTACAGCCTCGATTGCAGCGATTGGGATCCTGAGGATCCACTGGATCCGTGCTATGGAGTCATCAAGTCGGAGCTTTCAAGCGACTGCCCCCAGTGGCGCCTTCTCGAGCAGAACTACCGCGAATGCTGGGACACGATGGCGAGCGAGTTAACCGACCCCTTGCTCGCCGAACTGTGGCAGGAGCTACCGCTCATCTTCGATCGCCTCGACATGCTGCATGAAGAGATGATCGGTGGGCTTCCGGCGCCCGGCACTACGCGGCAGTGGCGTATCGATTCCGCTTCCAATCTAACCAAAGTCCAGGCGACCTATGTTTCGGCGGCTGTGCCCACCGTCGACCATTCCGGCTCCGATCATCTCCTCTGGGGTGACTACACCTTGTGGGGCGACGACAACGTGATAGACCCGCAGGACATCGTCTCTCGCGCCCTCATCCGTTTCGATGTCGCCGACCTGGCCGGTGGGTCCGCACCGATCTACAAGGCCGAGCTCACGCTGCCGATCTCCGGCCGCACATGCGATGGATCGGATCTGACTCAACCCGGCGGCGAACTTGATTGCTACCAGTACCAATCGGAGCAAGTGGTGGTGGCGGCGGTGCCTGGGGACGGGGTCTTCAACTGGTGGCAGTGGGACGCAGAGGACGTGACATGGGACAATTTCGAGCGGGTGTGGCGAGAGAATGGGGAGGAGCTGCCCGATGTCAAAGTCCCCTTCGCCAAGGTCTCCTCTTTCTTCCATCCGCTACGCCACTACCGCAGCCCCTTCATCCAGCCCGACCCCCAGCTCATCGTGCTCGACGTGACCGGCATCGTGGCCGACTGGCTGCATCCCAGCAATCCTGAGCCGAACAACGGCTTCATCGTGACGCAGTACGACGGGCACTGGGGTTACCCGGTGGGCGTACTGAGCGCCTCCGACGACAAGATCGAGCCCGCGTGGAACCCGCGCAAATACCCCAATCTGCGTCTCTATCGCAAGGCCGGTGAGCCCTTCGTGCGTCCGCTACCGGTGGCGCTTGAAGCCGACAACGATCGGGTCGAGATGCGCATGCTCAAACAAACCTGCCCCTTCGGCTATGCCCACGTGCTGGTTTCCCACGCCGATGACTTCGGTGTGTGCCAAAACCCGAGGCTTCGTGTCGTGCTTCCGCAGCCGCCAGGTAGCCTCAAAGCCCAGCTCTGGAATCTGGACGGCGAGTTCGTCCAGGCCCTCGATTTCAACGAGGTGGACGTGTGCGACCAGGATTGGGGCGAGGGAGGCGACGGTCCCTGCAGCAGCGGTTGCAGCGATGACGATCCCGATGTGTACCGCATCGACGTGCCGATGATCACCAACGGGTACAACGCCGTGATCGTCGCGATTCCGAGGCTGGGGCTGTGACCCTCGCTCCGCTGGCGCTCGCCGTCGGGCTCGGGGGCACGCCCGTGTCCCCGGCGGGCGGCGAGCTGGTGCAGGTGGCGTTTTGGCCGCGGCCCCACTTCACCGCTCTCGAGCCCTGGGGGGCGACTCGGTCGATCGTGTTGGCTTACAACATGGTCGGAGTGGTTCGGGTCGGGCCGGGGGAAGAGCTTTTGGTGGAGTGGTTTGCGCCTGGTCCCTACAGCGGCTTTAATGGCCTGGGCGTGCTGAGCCAAGGCCCTTTCTATCTTCCGGGCCGGGAGGACAACTTCGCGATTGTCGACACGGCGGGTACTCTTCTGAGCCTTGTTCCCCAGGAAGGACCCCCGTGGACTCTGGCGGTGGATGGCGATGCACTTTTCGTTGGCCCCAACAGTGCCAGCTACGCTGGGCTGCAGAGCTACGACATCCGCGATCCCTTGGATCCGCGCTTCATCTCCTCGGTCCTCGTGGGCACGAACGATTTGGCGATAACGGCGGATCATGTGTTCGCGGGCGGGAAGAATCGGCACGATCTCGCCGTGCTCTCTCGGACCGCGGGTGACTCGCTGGTGCTTCTGGATCATGAGAAGTACGTCTGTGCCGCCCGACATATCGCCTACTCAGCCCCTTGGCTGCTCAGCTCGGGCCTGGAGGAGCCCCTCCGGGGGGAGTGCCAGCAGGTTGCCAAGTTCGAGGGCGACAGCCTGCGGATCGTCCGCACCGAGCTCAATCTCCGCTTCTCCAGCGACTTCGAAGTGGTCGAGAACCGGATCTACGCCGCGGCAAGAATGGAAGACGACTCGACCTACGGAATCGCGACCCTCGAGCCCCGCGAACCCGCGAAGCTGGTGCTGGTCGACTTTCTGCCTCTCGACCGCCTGGAACACGACCCCGCCCTCGCCTGGCTCGAGAGCGGCTACCTTTTGGCCGCCGGCGGCAGAGAGGGCCTCATCCTTCTCGCCGCCGATCCCGACGGCACGCTCTACGAACGGGACCGGATCGGGCTCCCCGGGAAATCGCATCGCTTCGATCTAGATGGCGATCTGTTCGTCTCGGCGGAGAGTGGGTACGGTTTGCGCTGGGCGAGGCACCCCTTCGACTCCGAGGCCAGGGAGTTGGGTCACTTCGAGGACGGCCATTGGACGGGCGTCGCGGTAGTTCCGGGGACCGATATCATCGTCGCTTCGAGGTCCCTCGGAATGGTGGAGACTTTCCGCTTGGAGGAACAGCCGATCCCGATCTCGTCCGACTCGCTCAGTTGGATTGGTCAGTTCAGCACTGTAGACGCGGTGCCTGGGTTCACGGTGATCCTCAACGGGATGAGTCTCGACCTCTTTGCCCTCGATGAGCAAGGTCGTTTGGATCACATCGAGTACCTGTACGGCGTCGGCGCAACGGGCGTCGCTCTCGAGCTGTGGGGCGACACCCTTGCATTCTGCCTTGACGGGACAATTGTTGACCAGGAGCTGAAGCTGCGCACCTACGTGCCCGGCGACACGGCGAGCGTGCAGCGGGCCAACTGGCGTTCGACCTGTAGTGGCTTTCCGCTGGATGTAGATTTTCTCGGCAGGGAAGTGGCTGTCGCCACCGGCTGCGGCGTCGAGATATGGGATGTCTCGAATCCGGATGCACCTCGGCTCTCCGACGAGTGGGATGCCCCTTCGGGCCTGCTCGAGAGTGTCGTTCTCACCCCCGACTTGGTCATCGCGAGCAGTTGGGCCGATTCTCTGTACGTGCTCGATCGCACCGGCCCCGAGCTTCGGCGGATCGCCGTGACGATGCTCAACGCCCGCGCCGACGTACAGCTCGGTCACGACGCGGCGGGCCGCCCACATGTCGTCTGTAACCTAAGCATAGACGGCTACGTCGTTTACACCCTGCGCGAAGGCCGCCTGGCTCGCGCCCCGGCTCCGCCTCCCGAGCTCTGGGGTTTCGGCGCTCACGAGAATTGACCCACCTGTTGGATCGTGTGAATCGTGACTTCCG
>CAZFNT010000369.1:0-4686 GCA_964520315.1 uncultured Gemmatimonadota bacterium | reverse complement strand
GATGCATCACCGTCCACGAGTATGAAGCGCGCTCACATCTAGCCGTAACGAACGCCTGGGCTGAGTACCTAGCGGAGGGGAGTGGGCGCCGGGGCTGGACGAGAGCCGGATGAAAGCAGCAACGTGCAGCCTTGGTCTGATCGCCGTGCGTGACAACTCCAGAGATGCGAAGGCGACGATCGCGACGGGCGCCGTGATTGGGCTTGCCGGTTCGGTGAGAGATCCGGACCGGTGCCGTTGGTCTCTGAATGCCATGGGATTAGGATGAGAGCGGGGTGAAACCAGCCTCGTGCAGCGCCGGTCTAAATCCCCTGCGATGATTCGGAGAAAGGCGCGTGAGGGAAGTGCGATACGGGCTAGGTAGTCCGCTGTTCTTGTTCGGCAAGATTCTGAACGTACGATCCGCGTCGCTGCAATCGAGTAGATCCTGACAAGAGCTCGACAACGGCCAATGCCATGACACGGAGCGTGGCGTAAAGCAATGGTCTACCTGCCGTGCGGGGCATCGGTGAACAGAACGATGGGGACTATCGAGACGGCGAACGAGGTTGGCTCTGAGTGCTGAGACTAAAAGTAAACGGGTCGGCGGCTCAAGGGACGGTCGCTCTCCTCAATGGAGAATCTGAAGCCGGCAGTTGTGTGCTCGAGCGATCAGGGCGTCGGCCGTGAACACTCGTGGATTCTGGATGCCGGTCCCTGGGCAGGCGAGCGACGGAGGAGTATGATGTGAGGAATGATCGGCAATCGACTTTCCGAACTCAGCTCCCAAAAAGAAAAAGAGCGGAAACCGTGACACTGGCCTAACATGTCGCAGCTGGCACCCGATGCGACTGCGCAGTGCAGGAACTTGTCATCGTCTGGATCGTCACAAACCCGAAAATCAAGATCGCCAGTCTCCACTGCATTCGTCTCCGTAGACAGAAGAGTCAGGAAAGGAATGGGATCGACTCCGGGGAATCGTTCCGACAATCGTCGGCCCGTTCGCCAATACTCTTCGAGGATGGCTGGTGAAACTGCGACGGAGAATCGCCCCTCACTCCATGCTTGGAGAATCTCACCCGGCAGGCCCCCGAAGAAGAGCCCGGACATCACCACGTTCGTATCCAGAACTACAGTGCCAACGCTCACGGGTGCCGTCGCGCGTCGCGGACCGCCTCTTCTACGTCAGGGCGACGCATCCCTGCCTTGCGAGCCTGTCTTCGCGCCTCGCGGACAAGGTCTCCGAAATCTTCCATCGAGGGCGCGACGAGCCTCTTCAGAATCACGACGTCCCGTTCCCCCAGCACGAGGAACTGGGTGCCGGTTTCGAGACCCATGCGAGCTCTAACCTCTTCCGGAATCACTACTTGGCCCCGCGAGGACATCTTGGTCGTGGACAGGTCTGGCATGCCAACCCTCCAGATCAGGATGGATCTTATCAATAAGATGATAGGGCCCCCACTCACAACTGGCAAGGGAAAGCCGCCGATCTCTACTCCCACTCGAACGATCACCCTCTACAATCCGAGGATCGCGGCATTCCAGCAGCCCAGCTGGGCGTCTGAACTTCCTGGGAGCGATCTGAGGGGGTTCGACATCTGCCCCTCTCAGGATGAGCTGCTCCGCCAGACGAATCTCCAGCTGGATCAAACATCAGCCCACGCGTCGAGAGCGTTCATGGGCCCGTTCCAAGCCACGAGCTTTGGGCGCCCGGAAACCCGGATCCAGGATCAGTCGAGCGCGACAAATCGACTATCGGCTGAGCAGCCGGGAGGATAGGTAACAGGTAGACCGGCATCATGGGGTACACATGGTGATTGGTCCATTTCCTGGATGTGCACCGTACAGTTTAAGGTCTCGTTGGCAGAAGCGACCGAGACAACGGAACCGATCCCCCGCCACCCGCTCCCGACCCCGATGTGCTGCTGGCCATCCCGGTCACGACCGCGCCAACGATCGACGGCGTCGTCGATGCGGCGTGGGCATCGGCAACCGCGGTCGAGATAGGAACTTCGGTCTGGGACATCGGCGAATTCGAGGGCTACGGCGGCGATAGCTACACCGCCACGGTCCGTGCCCTGTATGACGACGCGCGGGTGTATTTCTTGGCGGAGTGGGACGATCCCACACTCAGCAACAACAGGCAGTGCTGGTACTACGATACGAACGACAGCCTCTGGGTCCAGGAATCCGGCCGCCCCACCTTCGACAATGGTGTTCTGGTCGAGCCCGCGCACTATGAAGACAAGCTGAGCTTCATCTGGAATGTCGATGAAAGTGTCGCCACTTTCTCCACTCAGGGCTGCATGACTGTCTGCCACACCGGCGTGAGCGGGCATCCGCACGGCAAAACCGCCCTGAAGTACACCAATTCGCCCGGCGAAGCGGTCGATATGTGGCACTGGAAGCTGGTTCGGACCAACAAAGTCAACCAGGCAGACGACCAACACACCGACGACAGCTCTCAAGAGAAGAACGGCGGCCGTCACGGAGACACGAAAACGGGCGGCGGCTACTCCAACAACGTGCAAACTGTTCAGCATCCGGTGACCGCCGAGGATGTGGAGATTCCCCTCTATTACATCCCGGGCCGCACGGAGTACCACAATATTCTCCAGACCGAGATCGACTCCGGCGTCGCGCGCATGATCACCGCGCTGAACGCGGACGGCTCGCTCGTCGATGAAGACGGCACGGTTCTGGCAACCTCCGCCTTCCGCACCCGCCAGCGGGCCGGCTGTCCGCTTGATGGGTCGATTCGACGTCGCTTTGGAACGTCGCGGCGACACCACCAACATGACGAGCTACCACCAGTTCGTCTTCCTGCGCGCCGCTTCGCCCGATGGCCGTCTGTCGTTCATGGGCGAAATGCTGGGCGGGTGGTTTCATGAGATCGGCATCGCGCCTCTGGAAGGTCATCACCTGAAGCTCGGAAAAGTGTTGGTTCCATTCGGCGCCGACCCCTATCACCACCGGTACGGTGGTGTGTGGAATCTGGAATACGAGACGGTATTGCTGCCTTTGATCTGGGGCGAGTACGGCGCGGTGTACTCGCCCCCCGAGGCGGCCCACGGTCGGTGGCGGCTCGGGCTCGATCTCTTCGGTGGAAAGGGGATATCGGGTGATCCAGGATCGACGATCAAGGCCCGAGTCCCCGATTCCGGAGATGTCTTCGCGGCAGCAGCGAGACTCAGCCTGATCGGCGGAGGACTCGGCTCCCTGTACGCCTCCGGATATGCGTCACAGTACAGCAGCGGCAACATGCTCTTCCTCTACGGCCTGGAGGGCTCGCTCGACTACGGCGCTATTCCCGTGCCGGTCTTGCGTCATTGTCGTTGGGAGGCCGGCTTCGCCCGGATGGATGTCGAGGATCCGGTCGGCGACGACCGCTTCTACTACCAGTACGGCGATTATGGACAGCTGACCTGGGGCAAATGGCGGGACCGAGTGCGTCTCATCGGCCGTTATGGCACCTACATCGACAATTCTAGAGTCGTATCGGCCAAGGACCGACACGTCTGGACCGCCGCGGCGGAGTTCCCATGGGATGTAGGCTCGTACCGACTGACCTATATCGCCCAGTATCAATGGCGCATGGAAGAGGTGGACGAAGTGAACGACGATGTCGCCCGCCTGCATGTCGCGCTCGATTTCTGACAACCACCTGGAAGCACCATGGATCGATATCGTCTGTTTGGCGCAGCGTTGCCCTGGAGATTGGTTGCGACATTCTTCATGCTGACCGCGGGCACAGGGTATCTCTTCGCGATTACGAACGTGGCGTTGTCGGTCGGAACCTCGTACAACGAAGTGGTGAGACACTACTATGGGAACTTGGCGACACGCGCCGCGCTGGAGCCGACGGACCCGACCGAGCCGACCGGCGTGGTTGAGGAGGAGATGCTCGATCTCGACGCTTTTCTCGCGGAGGAGCCCACGGCCGACGAGGAGATCTTGGCGATTCCATCTCTGAAGAGCCTGGTCGCGGAAGCGCACTTCCATCTCTTCGGCCACGCGGCGTTGTTCTTGGGAACGGGGCTACTGGTCTTGATGACCGGCATTTCCGATCGGCTGAAAAGCGCGATCGTAATCGCTCCTTTCGCCGGATCGGTTCTGGATGTTTGGGGACTCTTCCTCACACGTCTCTTCCATCCGGGTTTCGCGTGGCTCACGATTCTGTCGGGGGCCGCCATGGCAATCTCATTCGCCGCCGCCTTCTTCGCGGTGATGCGAGAAGTCTGGTTCACCTCCGCGGAGAAGATCGGATGAGAAAGAAAACGATGCTTGCTCGAATGCTCGCGGTCTTCTTAGTGCTCCTGGTCGCGGCGGCACCATCGCCCGCCGAAACAGTGCTCACTCTGCGCGACGCCGTGAAGTCGATGATGCCCGATGCGAAGAAGCTGTCGAAGGCGGCCTACACCGCGACACCGGAGCAAGCAGAGACGATTCGGCGCCGAACGGGTTGGGTTCCAGCCAGAGCCTGGACCTACTACACGGCCAGAGCGGAGGACGGATCGATCGTTGGCAGACTGGTGATGGTGGACCAAGAAGGAAAAGAAGGACCGATGCGCCTCGCCTTCGTCATGAGCGAAGACGGAAGCATCAAAGATCTGGCTGTCGCCGCCTACCTCGAGGAACGGGGCAAACCGGTGAAGGAGCGTTTCTTCCTGGACCAATTCCGCGGCAAGACCGAAGGCGACAAGATCG
>CAZFNT010000368.1:0-4695 GCA_964520315.1 uncultured Gemmatimonadota bacterium | reverse complement strand
CACTCTAGATCGTTGTATTCACGCACAAGAGGACGAAGTCGTGTATCGGCAGAATAGTCATCGATCTTGAGCCGAATCTCGTCTCGCAACGTATCTACTCCGATCATGCGGCCGTGGGAATGCCATACTTTATTGTCGCCCAATTGCTTGGCGATCTCTTCGGCTCGGACCGCCTTTTGCTCCGCAGTAACCGCTGTGCCTTTCAGGGACGGATTCGTCTCATGCTCTGTCCAACTGCGGAACTTGTAGTCTACAAGCCACTTCTTCAAGAGACTCACAGTTAGGTCGCGGGCCTGCTCGTAGCGCCTGAGGAGCGCGAGATCCTGTGCCTGAAGTATCATGACTCCGCATTCGTGAGCTGGCCATTTCGTGCCTTCTCAAGAAGCTCCTCCACCTTATCAAGATAGCCGAGGGCGGGCACCCAGGCCTTCCCATTGAAGACCTGTGGATCGATCGGCCCCAGCGAAGAGGAGTAGTCCATGTAGATGCGGTCACCCGACATGCAAAGCACCGTCCCGGCAGACATGGCGAAATCCGGCACAACGAAATACAGTTCCGTGTAGTGAAATCGAATAATCTCGACCATCTTCTCCGCAGCCTCAACACTGCCGCCGGGTGTATTGAGCAGAAGCACCAAGCGAGTTTGTCGCTTATCCGACCCAGCCAACCGCTCAATGAAATCACGAAAGAGACGCAGCGTGCCGGGATCAATGGGACCGAAGTAGAAAGCGACATCCCCATCGACGTGCTGCTCCACCGCTTGGAGACGGTCGGTGACGATTTGCTTGATAGTTGTGTCAAGAACCATCAGGGGAGGCCATTTCTGGATTCCGAGGCTGGGTGTTCGCCTTTGGGTGCCATGTGAGCGAATGCGGCCCCGCCACAAGCCTGGGCAGCATCGTCGATAGAATAGCACGTCGCCACGAGGAGTTGGGCGGTGCTCTTAGGATCGCTCTGCGAATCGCGTAAGTGCCGGCAGCGATAGGAGATCAGTGCGACACCGATGCCGGACCACCGTGCCTTTCAACGCCGATTGGCTTCCCGGTTCGCCTCATGCGCTCACGACGATGACATTACCCTTGCTGTCGATCGGCGCGGAGAGTTCACACATATTCGCCGCGCTCGAATCTGGCCATGTGGAGCAGCAAGCCTCGTCGAACCCATCACAGAATCCGCGATGGCCATGGCGCCTGACTGGAGCTGTCATCCGATCATGCCTGCGGTGCGCAGGAGGCGCTTGCGAAGGAATGAAAGCAACACGCTCCAAAATTCGCCGCCTGCTCTCCCTTTCGTTCGCCTAACACGGAGGGCGGCTCTCACCGCACCAGCAACATGCGTCGCACCGACTCCGTACCCCCCGCCCTCAAGCGATACAGGAAGATCCCCGATGCGACGGCCCGGCCGCTCTCATCGCTTCCATCCCAGCGCAGAGCGTGCGAGCCGGCCGGCATCGATTTCGAGATCAGCGTGCGCACCCGATGGCCGCGAATGTCGAAGACGGCGAGCTCGACCGGTCCCGGGGATGCGAGCTCGAACTGGATCAACGTGCTCGGGTTGAAAGGATTCGGGGCGTTTTGCGCAAGCGACGTGGCGATGCTCGGGGTTTCGCCCGCGGGCAAGCGCGGCTCTTCGACCGAGGTGGGCAGAAGTCTCTCGATGATCGCCGACATCTCTGTCGGGCGGTACTCCGTGTCGGCGTACTGCACGATGCCCTCGGCGTCGATGATGAAATCGCGGAGGTAGGGAGAGAGACCCCCCAAGAGGTAGTAGCCGGCTGGTTCGTCGGTCAGCACCGGGAATGTGATGCCGGTTTGATCGATAAAGTCGCGAAGAACCGGCTCACTCTCCCGGTTCGCGCCGAAGACCAACACGCCCTGATCTCGATAGGTCTCCCAGAGTCCGCCTTCCATGTCCACCAACTGTGGAACGCAGACGGGTCACCAAGAGGCGAAGAAGGTCAGTACGACGACACTTCCCTTCAGCTCCGAAAGCGTCACTTCTTCCCCATCGAGCACCGGAATCGTGAAGTCGGGCGCGGGGTCTCCGACATTCAGATCCGAGCTGTTGCCTTGCACGGAGAATCGCAGCGTCGGATCGTCGGCGTCGTTAGATCTGATCGTGAATCGTTGAATTCCGATCTCTTCTTCGCTCGCCGTGTAGGTGATGACCAACTCTCTCTCGCCACCGGAAGCGATGTTGAAGGGCGCCGTGGGCGAAAGCGCGAGATCAGGGTGTGGCACGTCGATCGATTCGATCGAGAGCGTGGATCCGCCATTGTTGCTGAGCACGATCGTAGTGTCGCCGCCGGCGCCCACCGAGATTCTAGGAAAACTGATGTCTATCAGATCCAGGTCCAAATCGGCCCCCGGAATCGGGCCGTAGCGGTATATGCGGAGCTGCCTCCACTCCGCCACGTAGACGATATCGTCGACGATCTCCACGCCCATCACGCGGCCGCCGGTGTTCTTCATGCCGACCAGCTCGAGAGTACCGTCGCTTCCGTAGCGTAGAATCTCGACATCGTCCCAGTCGGCGACCGCCACCAAGCTGTCGCTCACTCCAAGATGAGAAGCGTTTCCGGAGGTGTTGTAGATCGCCGACATCGATGGAGCGGTGGGATCGGAAACATCGATCATCGCGACTCCGGCGTCGCCCAGCGTCAGAAAGGCGTAGCCATTTCTCACGCGCACATCCTTCGCTGCCCCAGGAGTTCCGACACGCGCACTGAGGCTCGCATTGAGCGGATCCGAGATGTCTACGATCGCAAGCCCTCCGCCTCCGTCGGCCACATAGGCGTGGTTCCCATCGATGCGCACCGCCCATGCGTTTTCGAGCGCAACCGTGCTCAGCGTGAACGAGGCGCCAGGCTGGCTGATGTCGACTAACTCGAGCCCCGCGCTATGGGCGGCAGCGACGAGCAGGTCGCCCTTGATCGCTGCATCTTCGTACGACGCGTCGCCGGACCTGTGGCGTCCCATGACATCCATCTCGTACTCGGGGCCGGACTTCAGGAAGACGAGCGGACAGTTTCTGCCTGCCCCGACGACGATTCCATCTCCAATAAATGTGTTGTACAGACGGCTGTAGTCGCAGAGCAAATCGGAGTAATGATTGATCTCGATCGGGTTTGTTGGATCGGAAACGTCGACGATCGATGTGCCGCCGAGCCCTCCGGGGATCGCCAGAATGCCGCCGCGATGCTCGACATCGATCAGCTCGAAAGCGTAAGAGAACTGTGTTGCCGACAAACGCTCCAAGTTCAGTGCGGGAGTATGTGTCGCTGTGAGGGTGAGCAGCGTTGCCGCGGAAGCGCCGCGAAGATGCGAAGATGGCAAGCGAGATCCTGGGCGAGATGGGCTCCACGTGACGTGATAGGTCGGCTCGAAAGGTCCGTCAAGCCCGGCGAGCGAGCACCATCGAGATCCACCAGAGCATGGCCATACCGGTCGCCGAGAGAAACGCTCCCGTGGCGCGCGCGAGCCAAAGATCGGCGGATAGGATCCCGAGGGTTCCGATCAGCAGAGTCGATGCGTGCAGGGCGAATGCGATTCTCAAGCCGCGCTTGGGAAGAAGCTGTTTGGCGGTGGGAGTCGGCGTGCGACCGACCAGAGGCGCGAAGCGGTGGAGCCAGACAAGAAAAGGGACTATGCGACTGAGCATGCCGTGGATGATCGTTCCCGCCCAACCCCAGATCGCCAGCCAGGCCGCCAGAACGGTGAGACGGGGGTCGGGCAGGATCGCCGCGGCCGCCACCGTGGGTGGGATCAAGATCGCTATGCTCAGTCCCGTGCGCCAGAATAGGATGCTGTCGTCGACCCGCTTCCGGCGGCGTGCGGAGAGGGTGCGGTGGGTAGCGATCGGGTGGATCCACCAGACGGCAATCGCCCCCGGGATCGAAGCCGCGAGCATCCAAGGCTGCGAGAGACGAAACGCGAATGCCAGCACTGCTGCCGCGATCGTAACGGAGATGAGCGCAAGGATGCCCTTGCGTACGGCATTGGGAAAAGGTGGTGTGAGATAGAACATCGGGATCACTTGCCACGAGACCGCGGCGAGCAATCCCCCCACCCATCCGATCCCGGCCAGAGTCCAATGACAGATGAGCCGCTCGCGACGCAGATCGGGCGACCACTTGAGGGCGTAGAGTGTCGCCAGTGTGATCCCCAAGCTCAGCGCGAGAAAAAGCGAGATCCACGCCAGCTCGATCCCGCGAACCGTATCGTCGTTCGTTGGCGCTCGCCTGAGCGCGATGGCGGTCGGAATCAAGAAAGCGAACGATGCCGCCGTGAGCGCGATCGAAGCGAGCCAGAGCAGATCGGTGCTCCCCACCAGCATTCCGCCCGCCAACGAGCAGATTCCGACCACGAGAGCGCCGTGGACACCGCGGGCTGCTCCGGTGGCGGGGACCGGCACTCCCGCCACTACGGGCAGAATCTGGTAGAGGGCTCCGAACATGGCCATAGTCAAGAAGCCGAGCGATCCAAGGTGCACCAGCGCTACGGCGGTCGGTTCCCAGGGAGAGAGCCATGGGACTTCGCCGAATGCCATCAGCACCGTTCCCGCGGCGATCACGGCGACCGGCGCCGTCGCGAAGAAGCGGCCGGGGATCGCCAGCGGTGGCGCTTGCTCGAGGCTGAGTCCCGAGCCGACGCCGAACGTGCTCATTCCCCTCCGCGGATCAGCAGCAAGGCTCCA
>CAZFNT010000367.1:2912-4704 GCA_964520315.1 uncultured Gemmatimonadota bacterium | reverse complement strand
GTTGGCTCCGATGTAGCCCGGCACGCCGCCATACGTGGAGATCAGCCCCTCGGCACCGCCGGAGGGATGGGTGGCGATGTCGAGAAGAGAGTCGCTCTCGATGTCGCCGATTCCAACGTCTTGTGCGATCGTGGCCGAGAATCCGAAAGTCCCCTCCACGGTCTCTAGCACGAGGTACAGGTTGGTCTGAACGGCCATCAACACTCCGAATGTTCCTTCGGGCAGCAAGCGCGGCAGCTCACCGTAGTCCTCGACGTAGCCGGGGAGCGAGTCCAACCCGGTGTTGAATCCTTGGTTGAACGAGAGCCACATCTGAGCGGCGAGCGATTGGGGCATGCCGCTGCCGAGCTCCAGCGACCACCCGGAAGAGGTCGCCGTCGACTCCAGCGCGACGCGAATGTCGAGGGCGGATCGGCCCGTCATCGCATGGACATAGGCACAGACCGCGCTGACGTGCGCGGTAGCCTGCGATGTGCCGATTCCAAGGAAGTACCCGGGGCTCGACGGCGCCTGGTAGTCGATCGCTCCCGCCACGACGCCGTCGCTCTGGCCATTGTTGTCCAGGTCCTCCATCGTGCCTCCCGGAGCTACCAGGTCGAGGCCGATGCCGTAGTTGGAGAAGGCGGCGCGGCTCGCGGTGGGATCGACGGCTCCGACCGCGATCACCTCGTTGTAGACCGCCGGATAGGAGACCGCGGGCACGCCTTCGTTGCCGGCCGCGGCCACCATGATCACGCCCTCATCCCACGCATCCTCGACCGCCTGCTGAAGCACACTGGCAGGCACGTACCCAGGCGGAAAGGCCAGACTCATGTTTATGACATCCGCTCCGTTCGCGACGGCGTACTCGATCCCGGCCACCAAGTTCGCGAGGCTGCCGACACCATTCTCGTCGAGCACCCGAACCGGCATGATCTCGATCGAGCCGGTGATGCCCGCAATCCCCTCGTCATTGAGCGACTGTGAAGCGATGATGCTTGCGATGTGTGTGCCGTGCTGGAACTCGTCGTAGGCATCCTCATCGTTATCGACGAAATCCCAGGGTGTTTCTATCTCGGCATCGACCAAGTCGGGGTGGATCACGAATTCGACCTCGCCCTCGCTCTCGGTCTCGTAGGCGATCCCGGAGTCGAGAATCGCGACCCGCGCCGCCGTGGCCCATGGAGTGCCGGTGAATCCGGTGCTGAAGAGAAGATCCAGATTCCACTGCGTCGAGCGAAGCGGATCGCTCGGTGAGTCGGGAGGATCGTCGTCATCGAAATCGTCATCGTCGTCGATCGGAACGAAGTTGTTGCTATCCGGATCATCGCCGACGGGCGTAACAGTGTCGCTACTGTCCGGATCACCGAAGCCCATCGGCTTTCTGCTCGCTCGGAAGAGCGCATTCGGCGCGACATCGGCGAAGCGGAGGTCGGAACGGATCAGACGGATAGCGTCGGCCAGGCCGCTCAGATCTTCGCTGCTCTCGCCAAAACGGACGTGTGCGGCGCTACGAATCGTCTCGATCGCGGGAAGATCGACGTGAACCCATCCCTCGGCGCCGAAGAAGCGCTTCGGTCTCAGACCGTACTCGTCCAGAAGCTCCGCGATCCGATCTCGAGCGACACTCGAATCGACCCGTAGCAAGAGCTCATCGCCGACTACCGGCACGATCGGCCCCCCGCTCAAACCCTGGAAGGGAACCGCGCGGTTCTGCGTCAACGCAGCGCGATCGAGACCGCGCGCCCATTGAGGGGAGACGGCCGTGGCGCTTCCTTGAAGGAGTGCGAGGCCGAGAACGATGAGAGCGCCG
>CAZFNT010000367.1:0-2902 GCA_964520315.1 uncultured Gemmatimonadota bacterium | reverse complement strand
TCGCATTGCTGGAGCTCAATCGCCGAGCAACCGACGTGCCAATGCCGCCGTGCAAGATGTAACTCTCAACCTGTTACGGGACAACAGCTTGGAATGGCGCTACGAGCCGGTCGCGGAATGCAATGTGTGTCTGGCTCTTCGCAGTGCTGATTGTGAGCAGCCCTGCTCATATTTCGCACGATCGACCTCGCTCTCGAACTCCCTCGTTGAGAGGCAGCGATGAGGGGTTAGGCTGAAGACTTACCCTCAATCAACCCGTGTACGGGGATCGTCTTGTCCGCAAATGCCTTCTTGCTCCTCGCGGCCCTGGCCAACTGGCTCGCTCCCGCCCAGAGCATTGCGTTGGGATCGAATCGGCCGTTGATCGCTACCCGCGATTGGCACGTCGAGATCGCCCAGACCGTGAGCGACCCTTCCGATTCGTTCGGGATCGCCTCACTGGGAATCGAGCCCGCGGGCGATCTCCATATTGCCTACGAGGCATATAGCGGCATCGAGTGGGACGCTCGCAGGCTGCTGTGGAAGAGGAAACAAGACGGGGTTTGGCAGCCATCGGAGCTGATCTCGACCGAGACCCCCGCGGCTCGCGGAGGCCCCCACCGCACGAACTACATACCGGCCATTGCCGTGGACGCTCGTGGAGCTCCACATTTGACCTACCGGCGCCGCTGCCGAGATGGCGAAGCGGGTTGCGCACTTTATCGTTACAACGTGATCGAACACGCTACGCGAGGAGCGGGCGGAGACTGGACGCAGGCCCGCGTGAGCGATGGGCTCATCGATCAGGGTTCCAGCACGGTTCAGGTTTCGCCGAAGGGAATCGCCTTCGTCGCTTACCGGTGGAAACGAACCGCTGCAAACGACAATATCGGATTCGTCGCGAGTCTCGATCCGCCGGGAACCGAATGGTACTCACCATGTGAAATCGTGAGCGCAATCGGAAACCAAGAGCACGTCTCCTCGGCGCTGACAGCCGACGGATTCCCTCTGCTCACCTGCACAACCGACATTCCCACCGACGGGGCCGGTTCGAAGCGGATCGGGCTGGCTATCTCCTCCAAGAGAAGCGGTTCCGATTCACTTTGCACCTTTGGCGACTTCGTTTTCCTCGAAGAGGGCAAGACACTTCTTCCTTTGGGCTTCGAGATTGGTCACATCGATCACTCCGCCGTCGCCGTGGGAGGCCCTTTGGGCTCGGAGAACCGTATCCATGTAGTGGCCAACGGAATCGACGGGGCTGAGATCGCTGGAGTCTACTACACCTTCGCTGATCAGGACCCCGGCTCACCGGATTCGTGGAGCACGCCGGAATTCGTAGTGCCCAACGGGCGGCACCCGTCGATCGCGGTCGATTCCGCTGGATCGGCCTGGATCGTATGCCAGGTCTTCGACCCCGACGTCTCTCCGAGGACACGGATTCATGTCGTTGACGGGTACCCCGGGCAGTGGTCCGTGCCGATAGAGATCGATCCGGAGGCCGGGAATCAGAGCGTGGAGTGGCAGGAACCCGCGATCGTTATCGACCACCGGGATCGTGTTCACGTTCTCTTCAACCGGAGTGGGCAGCAACTTCGCCACGCATGGCTCGACATCTGAAAGCAGATATCCTGCTATCGTCCCCGCATGATCCAAACAAGATTCGACTCTGTATGGGAGCTGGCCACACTTCCTTGGTTCGAGCGCCGAGATGATGAGCTCGTCTGCACCGAGACCCTCGGGCCGGTAGTCGACGCTCACACGCATCTGGCTCAGGCCTACCTTCGCCCGATGAGCGTAGATCTCGAGCGCGCCTGCACGATGCGACACTATCTACCACTCGCGCGGCCCCTGGAGCTCGATTGCTATATCAACAAGAACCTGACGCCGACCGACTTGACTGAGATGAAACGCGATGTGTCGTTGCGCGCCGCCACCGCCGGAGGGCTGCGAGCAACGCATACGGCGCCGAATCTGATTCGTGAGATGAATGGGTTGGGGATTCGTCACTCCGTGTTGCTCGCGATCGATTGGCCCGCGCTCTCGGCCAACACGAAAGTCTATGCGCAAGTCGCCGACAAGCACCCGGAGCTGATCCTCTTCGGCTCGATCCACCCCTGGACGCCCTTTCTCGAGAGCCGGCTTCGCGAGCAGCGCGCCCTGGGAATCAGGGGATTGAAGCTCCACCCGATGGCCCAAATCGTCGCCCCCGACGACCCCCTCGCGCTCAGACTCTACCGCCTCGCTGGCCGCCACGAACTGCCGGTCATTTTCCACTGCGGGCCGGTCGGGATCGAGCCGATCCACGGACGCATTCTCTGCCAGATCCAGCGCTATCGCAGGGCGATCGAACGCTGCCCCGATACAGTATTCCTTCTCGGCCATTCGGGTGCCCTGCAGATGGAGGGCGCCCTCGCCCTCGCGCAAGAGCACGAAAACGTCTGGCTCGAGATCTCGTGCCAGTCGGTCACGAACCTCCGTCGAATTCTCGCCGAGGCCCCGCCCGACCGCATCGTTTTCGGTTCCGATTGGCCCTGGTACCACCAGGCGATTCCGCTCGCCAAGGTGCTGATGGCCACCGAAGACCGCCGCGATCTGCGCCGAGCCGTGCTCTGGGAGAATGCCGCGCGCCTCTTGAACCTCGACTGAAAGAACCTACTCGAGCCACTCGACGCGATCCGGAGACCAAGAGTGAGTCCCCCCGACCAGAGCGCTCTCGGAAATGCGTTGCTCATCCGATCCATCCCATCGAATCGTGTAGAGATACCCGGAATCAGACGCGAAGGCGATCCATTCCCCGTCGGGTGACCACATGGGCGCCGAAGGAGCGGATAGGCCATTCAAACCGGGTTTTCGTCTTTCGCCAAGTCCGAGATCGAGTTCATCGTGCCCCCAGTCCTTCGCCCGCGCCCCGGGAACTCGCCGA
>CAZFNT010000366.1:0-4706 GCA_964520315.1 uncultured Gemmatimonadota bacterium | reverse complement strand
GAGAACAACTTGCTGTTTTGGCGCCCAGATGTGGTGCAGACAGGCGCCAAGACAGCAAGCTATCCTTGCGCCGACCCTAAGGTCGAAAGTCCCAGGGAGACCAGGGCTTTCGGCCTTTCTCGCGTCGTTTCCATGCACCAGCTTCTACCGAGTCACTGGAATCGCGACGAGGCGCTCGAACGCGCTGAGCGGCTGGTGAATGCGGCGTTTCGGGTCGATTGTCATTGGCGGCAGGACGCGGACGGCCACGCGAGCTGCTCGGCGCATCCGCCGACGCTATCGTGATCGACCTCACCCGTCTGCCATCTCGAGGGCGGAAGAAGACACGCGGAGTGCCTCTCGTTTTCATCGAGGGGCGGCGCGGAAATCGGGGCTGCTCTTCGACCCGCGAGCGCGCGGCCTCTCCGACCCGAAGTTCAGCGGGAGCTGCTCAATCGTGGCTATCCTCGTGCGATGTCGCAGAGCACCGCGCCGGATCTACTCGAAGAGCTCGTGCGGGCGGTGGAGGGCGATCGGCTCTTTCCCGCCGGGGGTACGGTGCTCCTCGCTTGCTCCGGCGGCGGAGATTCGGTGGCGATGGCGGCGATGGTGGCGCTGCTGCGGGGGCGGCTCGGCGTCGAGACGGTGCTGGGGCATGTGAACCATGGGCTCCGGGGGCGGAGCGCGGACGAGGACGAGGTTTTTGTTCGCGATTTGGCCGACTCGTTGAAGCTGGCCTTTCGGTGTTTGCGCGTGGACGTGGCGCGGGAGCGGCGGTTGCGGGGGGGCGGGGTGATGGAGGTCGCTCGCCGTCTTCGATACGAGGCGCTTCGGGCGATGGCCGACGATGTCGGGGCCGCGGTGGTCGCGACCGCGCACACGGCGGACGATCGCGCCGAGACTTTGCTCCTCAATCTGGCGCGGGGAGCCGGGCCGCGAGGGCTCGCGGGGCTGCGGGCTCGCCGTGGGGATGGAGTCGTGCGGCCTGTGATCGCGATGCGGCGAGAGGCTTTGCGGGATTGGCTGCGGGCGAGAGGGCTCCCCTGGCGCGAGGATCGGAGCAACGAGGATCGGCGCTTTCGGCGGGTGAAGGTTCGAGCCGAGCTGATGCCCTGGCTTGAGGCGAACCTGAATCCCCGCGTCGTGGACCGCCTCGCCGAGACCGCCAGAATCCTCGACGGCGTTTCGGAGGTTGCCGAAGCCGATGCCCTCGTGGGCTTGGGGCGCGCGCGCGTGCCTTCGCTGGCCGGGGAGACGCGGCTTGATCGAGCTGTGCTCGCAACCTATCATCGCACTTCGAGATGCATGATCGTTGCCGCTGCGCTTCGTGAGCTGATCGGGGAAGGCCGCTCGGTCGCGTTGGCGCGGATCGATGCCGTGTTGGAGCGGGATCGTGACGCCCAGCTCGCCCCGGGAATCCGGCTCCAGGTGCTCGACGAGCGGATCGTGGTGACCAACGAGCAGTTTCAGCAAGACGAGCTGGCCGAAACGACGCTCGCGATCGGAGCCACGATCGAGGTCGGCGGGTGGTCTTTCCAGGTTGAGCGGGCGTGCCCGGATCCCGCGCTTCGCGGGCGCTGGGTCGCCGAGCTGGGAGAGGTCCATCCTCCACTCACGATCCGTTCCCGTCGTGCCGGAGATCGTTTTCGACCCGCCGGCGGGCCGGGAGAGCGGAAGCTTTCCGACTATATGATCGACCGAAAGATCCCGAAGCGATCGAGATCCGGTGTGCCTGTGCTGGGCGATCGCGAGGGCATACTCTGGGTCGTCGGTCACCGACTCGACGAACGCGCGCTCCCCTGCGAAGGGGCGCGAGAGGTTATCAGGATCGTCGCCATGCCACCGAATGGCGAACCACACGAAGACTAAGGAGTGATTGCTCTGAACCCGTCCCCTACATTCCGAACTCTGATCTCCGAAAAGGATCTTCAAGCGCGCATCCGGGAGCTGGGCGCTCAGATCGCGGAGGACTATGGCGGGCAGCGGCCGCTGCTGGTCAGCATCCTCAAAGGTGGTTTCGTGTTTCTGGCCGATCTGACCCGATCGATCGATGAAGACCACGAGGTCGATTTCATGGCTGTGTCGAGCTATGCGGGCGGGACCCGGTCGTCGGGGAGCGTGCGCATTCTCGGCGATCTCTCGCAGAGCATCAAGGGCCGACACGTGCTCCTCATCGAAGACATCTACGACACCGGGCTCACGCTGCTCTACCTGAAGAACCATTTGGAGCTGCGCGAGCCGGCGAGCCTGAAGATCTGCACGCTTCTGCGCAAGGAGCGCCCATTCCATGCCGGCGTGCCGCTGGACTACGTCGGGTTCGAGATTCCGGACGAGTTCGTGGTTGGCTACGGCCTCGACTACGACGAGCTCTACCGCAACCTTCCCGAAATATCGATCCTGCAATTGCCGCCGAACACCGAAGCATAGCCGCCGAACGCGGCGCTCCGGGAACCGCACACCGGGCGCCGCGTAGCGCTAACGGGCAGCAGCAAGAGAGGAACCACGATGCCCGAGAAGAGCCCGGAAGGGCAAGGGCCCCAGAGCCGAATCCCTAAGCTGAACGGCCCGTCGCGGACGATGGCTTTTTGGTTGGTCATCGTTTTGTTGGTGGTGGCGACGACGCGCTTGATGAATGCGCAGCCGGGCGCCGTCGTGCAGATCCCCTATACCGAGTTCAAGACGCTGGTCCGTGCCGGCAATGTGGAGTCGGTGCTCATCGAGCAGAGCGCGATCTCCGGTCGTTTTCGCGAGCTCTACGAGACGACATTCGACCGCTTCGAGACCTACAGCCCGCCCAACGACGATAGCTTGATCTCGGAGCTGGAGACCCACGGGGTCGTAATCCAGGCCAAGGAGCCGAGCGTGTCCTGGGGGGCCGCGCTGATAACGTGGCTGCCGATTCTGCTGATCCTCTTCTTCTGGCTCTACTTGATGCGCCAGATGCAGTCCGGCGGCAACCGTGCGTTCAGCTTCGGCAAGAGCAAGGCGAAGCTGCTCACCGACAACAAGCCGAAGGTCACCTTCAACGACGTGGCCGGTGTGGAGGAAGCGAAGGTCGAGCTCGAAGAGGTGGTCGAGTTCCTGCGGGATCCCGCGAAGTTCCAGCGCCTGGGCGGCAAGCTCCCCAAGGGCGCACTGCTCCTCGGGCCCCCGGGAACCGGCAAGACCTTGTTGGCGCGGGCGATCGCCGGCGAGGCGGATGTCCCCTTTTTCTCGATGAGCGGGTCGGATTTCGTCGAGATGTTCGTGGGCGTCGGGGCCTCGCGCGTGCGGGATCTCTTCGAGCAGGGCAAGAAGAACGCTCCCTGCATCATCTTCATCGACGAGATCGACGCGGTCGGGCGCCATCGGGGCGCCGGGCTCGGGGGCGGTCACGACGAGCGAGAGCAGACTTTGAACCAGCTCCTGGTCGAGATGGACGGGTTCGAGTCGAACGAGGGGGTCATTCTGATCGCTGCGACGAACCGCTCCGATGTGCTCGATCCCGCTCTGCTGCGGCCGGGGCGCTTCGATCGGCAGATTGTGGTCGATCGGCCGGACGTTCGCGGCAGAGAGGCGATCCTCAAGATCCACTGCCGCAAGATTCCGATCGGTGAGTCGGTGGATCTGCGGCGTGCCGCGCGCAGCACACCTGGATTCAGCGGTGCGGATCTCGCCAACATGGTGAACGAGGCGGCGCTGTTGGCGGCGCGCTTCGGCGACGACAAGGTCCGCCAGCGCCACTTCGAAGAGGCGCGCGACAAGGTGATGATGGGTGCCGAGCGGCGATCGATTCTGCTCACCGACGAAGAGAGGCACAAGACCGCGATCCACGAGGCGGGGCACACACTCGTCGGTTGTCTTTTGCCGGACGCCGACGTTCTGCACAAGGTGACGATCATCCCCCGGGGGCGCGCACTTGGGGTGACCTGGTTCGTGCCTGAAGACGATCGGCATGGGCTCTCGAAGGCTCAGTGCGAGGACGGAATCGCGGCGGCTCTGGGCGGTCGAGTGGCCGAACATGTCGTTTTCGGTGAGATCACGACCGGCGCGGGCAACGACTTGATCAACGTGACCAAGCATGCCCGGCGAATGGTCTGCGACTGGGGCATGAGCGAGCGGGTCGGTCCTTTGACCTTCGGGCAGGGGCAGGAAGAGATATTCCTCGGACGCGAGATCAGCCAGCGGCGTGACTACTCCGAGCAGACCGCGGTGGCGATCGACGAAGAGGTTCGGCGGATCGTGGACGAGCAGGAGGTGCGCGTGACGAAGGTGCTCACCGAGAATCTCGATACGCTGAAACGGATCGCCGACTCCCTGCTCGAGCGCGAGACCCTCGATGCGACCGAAGTGCAGATCCTCATCGAGGGGGGCGACCTTCCTCCCCTCCAAGACGACGAGCGAAAGCGGAATGCAACGCCGCTCAACGGGGCGGAGACCGCGGAGGGCGAGGAGTCGAGCGATCGGCATGGGGAGGACGAGCTCGGACCGGAGCCTCCTTCCGCTGCGGCATCATCTCAGCCGGCCAACGGAGATCCGAAGGTCGAATGACTCAACCAAAGCCACCGGGGGGCGCTGTATGGGAGTGGAGATCTCACGTGCTCCCATGGCCCGAGCGGCCGGTGGTCATGGGCATTCTCAACGTGACGCCCGACTCCTTCTCCGACGGGGGGTGTTTCTTGCACAGGGACCAGGCCGTCGAGCGGGCGCTGGCCATGGTCGTCGAGGGGGCCGATATCGTCGATGTT
>CAZFNT010000365.1:3833-4709 GCA_964520315.1 uncultured Gemmatimonadota bacterium | reverse complement strand
CGATCCCCAACATCTCGCGAGGCTCGCGGTCGACGACTCCACCGGATCGCTCATGTACATCTCGACGATGATCCCGAGATAGTAGTAGGCCGCCATGGCGCTCGTCGCCACGACCAAGACCGCCAGGCCGATCGCGTCGACGCTCACCAGCACCCGAAAGATGCCCAGCTTCGCCGCAAAGCCGGCCGTCGGCGGAATACCCGCCAACGAGAGCATCACGATCAGAAGCCCCGCCGAAGCCGCCGGATGTCGCTGAGCGAGTCCGCGCAGCTCCTCTCTCGGCAGATCAGCCGCCCCCTCGCGCTGGAGCAAGCCCACGAGCACGAAGCCCGCGAGCCCGGTGGCGGCGTAGGCCGCGATGTAGAAAAGCACCGGCTCAACCGCCAAGGCCCCGCCCACCAGCGCCACCGCGATGTAGCCCGCATGGGCGACACTCGAATAAGCGAGCATCCGCTTCACGCCGAGTTGCGGCAGCGCCAGCAGATTGCCCACGATGATCGTCAAGCCGCCCAAGAGAACCAACGCGGTCGAGCCACCGAGATCCGGCCCCAGAAGCGCGCCGATCAGGCGGAGCAAGAGTGCGAAGGCGGCGGCCTTGGTCGCCGTCGACATGAAGGCCGTGATCGGCGCCGGTGCGCCCTGATACGCATCGGGAGTCCACCAGTGGAAAGGAACCAGCGACACTTTGAATGCCAAACCGATCACCAGCAGCGAACCCGCCGCGGCCATCAAGGGTGTGACGCCGTTCGCGCTAACAGAAGCCTGAATCTCGGGAAGCCGAAGCGTTCCGGCCGCCACGTAGGTGAGCGCCACTCCGTAGATCAGAAACGCGCTCGCGAAAGCCCCCAGAAGGAAGTACTTCAGTGCCCCTTCGCC
>CAZFNT010000365.1:897-3823 GCA_964520315.1 uncultured Gemmatimonadota bacterium | reverse complement strand
CCCTTCGCCCGAGCCGAGACGGGAACGGCTGCTCCCCGCCAGCACGTAGACCGAGAGCGAGTGGATCTCGAGCCCCAGCAGGATCGTGATCAGCTCGACGCTGTGGGTCATCACCATCAAGCCGAAGATCGAGGCGAGCAACAGTGGGAAGTACTCGTACTCGCGCACCCCTTCCCGCTCGAGCAGTCGATCGCTCGCCAGCACCACCACTGCGCCGATCGCCAGATAGAGCAGATCCATCACCCGAGCCAGAGTGTCGTTCACCGAAGTGCCGCCCAAGAAGACACCATCGACGCTGCGCCCGAGAGCGACAGCCGCGATCGCCGCTAGTAGAGTCAGCGCGGCGAGCATGCGAGCCCGGCTCGGCTTCGCGAATCCGGGAAAGGTCCCCAGGACCAGGCTGATGATTGATCCGAGCGCGATCACCCAGAGTGGCGCGAAGAGGCCGATAGAGCTCATGGTCTCGGTCCTCCTGAAAGGGTAGCGACAGTTTCGTCACCCACAGCGGCGATCGAAGCAACGATCTCGTCGGTCGTCGGCTCGATCAGAGTCATGAACGGTTTCGGATAGACGCCGATCCAGACCATCAGCGCCACCAAGGGCACCAGCACCCAGCCTTCGCGTCGCAGGATCTCTGGCGTTTCGCGCAACGCGTCGAGCCGGATCGGCCCCTGCATCGCCCGCTGATACATCCTCAGCATATAGACGGCCGAGAGCACGACACCAGAGGTCGCGAGCACGGCGAAAACCGGGCTGGTCTTCATCGTACCGACGAGGATCAGGAACTCACCGACGAAGCCGTTGAGCCCCGGAAGGCCGATCGAGGATAGGGTAATGACGAGGAGGTAGAAGGCAAAGACCGGCACCACGCCGGCCAACCCTCCCATCCGGTCGAGATCTCTGGTGTGGAGTCGCTCGTAGAGCATTCCCACCATGAGGAAGAGCGCCCCGGTCGAGATCCCGTGATTGACCATCTGTAAGGTCGCACCCGATATCGATTGTTGGTTGAGCGCGAACACGCCGAGGACGACGAAGCCCAGATGGCTGATCGAGCTGTAGGCAACCAGCTTCTTGAGATCGTCTTGGGCTAACGCCAAAAGCGCACCGTAGATGATGCCCACGACACCGAGCATCATGCCGTACGGTGCGAACTCGACCGTGGCCGCGGGGAAGAGCGGCAGCAGGAATCGTACGAATCCGTACGTCCCCATCTTCAGCAGCACTCCGGCCAGCATGACACTGCCGGCCGTCGGCGCCTGCACATGGGCATCGGGCAGCCAGGTGTGGAAGGGCACGATCGGCACCTTGATCGCGAATGCCACGAAGAAGGCAGCGAAGAGCCAACCCTGCACCTCGACCGGCACGCCCCAGCTCAAAAGAACCGGCAGGTCGGTCGTGTAGTGACCGGTCGCCCGCCCGTGGAGAACGGCGAGGGCTACGATCGCCACGAGCATGAAGAGAGATCCGACCATCGTGAAGAGAAAGAACTTCACGGCAGCGTAGATCCGCCTGTCCCCACCCCAGATGCCGATCAGCAGGGCCATCGGGATGAGCATGATCTCCCAAAAGACGTAGAAGAGGACGAGATCGAGCGCCGCGAAGACACCGAGAAGTGCCCCCTCGAGGAAAAGCAGAAACGCGTAGAACTCCGGCCCGCGCCGCACGATCTGCGTCTTCGACGCGTGCATCGAGAGCGGGGTCATCAAAACCGTGAGCAGCATCAGGATCAGCGAAACCCCGTCGATTCCGAGGTGATAGCTCACCCCCCAGGCCGGGATCCAGCGGTACTGTTCAGCGAGATGGAAACCGGATGCCCCGACCGGGAAGACCGCGTAGACCACGATCCCGAGCAGAACCGTCGCCCACGCCGCAAACAGCGCGGTCCGGCGAGCGACATTCGGCAGGGCGGAAACCGCCAGAGTGGCTGCTCCACCGGCGAAGGGGAGCAGAACCCAGAGTGTCAGAAGTGGGATGGAGCCCATCGCTCAGAGCCCTCCTCTGGCGAGAATGAACGCCAGTGTTGCTACCGCTCCGATAGCCATGGAAAGCAAGTAGGTAGGCGCGAGCCCTCTCTGCTCGGCGCTGAGTGCGCCGCCGATATTGCCCAGGAGTCGCGCCACTCCGTTCACTGCCCCATCGATAACACCGAGATCGAGCCACTTCCAGAGCCATCGAGACCCATTCATCAGCGGCCCCACGATGAGCCAATCGTACGCCTCGTCGACACGCCACTTATCCAGGAGCAGGGCGTGAAGACGGCGAAACCGCTGCGCCCATTGGCTCGGAGAGAGCCCTCCCTCGGCCGCGTACATCAGGTACGCCAGCGCCACGCCGGCCAATGAGATCACGCTCGATAGCCCGAGCAGAGCCCCATGCGAGAGCACCCCGCCGTGAGCGACCTCCCCGTGCGCCCCGGCGGCGGCCGCTTCGGCGCCATGATGCCCCGCACCGGCCAGGAATCCCGGCACGTCGATGAACCCGCCAGCGACCGAGAGACCACCAAGGACGATCAGGGGCACGGTCATATTGTGCGGCGACTCGTGCGGATGAGCATCGGCGCTGCGCAGCTTCCCCTCGAAGGTGAGGAAGAAAAGACGGAAGGTGTAGAAGGCAGTCATGAAGGCGGTCAATAGACCGATCGCGAAGAGGCCGTTGTGCCCACTGTTGTGAGCCGCGGCGAGGATCTCGTCCTTCGACCAGAAGCCCGCGAATGGGGGTACGCCCGCCAGCGCGAGCGAGGCGAGAAGGAAGGTGATCGATGTGGTCGGCAGATAGCGGCGCAGACCGCCCATCGCTCTGATGTCCTGCTGCTCGTGCATGGCGTGGATCACCGACCCGGCACCGAGAAAGAGACAGGCCTTGAAGAAGGCGTGGGTGACGAGATGGAACATCGACGCGCCGAACGCGCCCAGGCCGACCCCCAGCA
>CAZFNT010000365.1:0-887 GCA_964520315.1 uncultured Gemmatimonadota bacterium | reverse complement strand
GCCGAGCTGACTCACCGTCGAATACGCGAGCACCTTCTTGATGTCGTACTGAACCAGCCCGATGGTCGCCGCCAGGAGCGCGGTCGCGCAGCCGACGATCGCCACAACCTCCATCGCCGCCGGAGCACCAAGGAAGAGGGGCGCCGAGCGCACCATCATGTAGACACCGGCGGTCACCATCGTCGCAGCGTGGATCAGGGCCGATACTGGAGTCGGACCTTCCATCGCGTCGGGCAGCCACACATAGAGGGGAATCTGCGCCGACTTACCGCAGGCGCCGAGAAAGAGGAGCAATGGTATCGCCACCGCGATCGTCGCCGGCAACGTCGACCCGTGCTCCATCACCTCGGCGATGTTCATCGTGCCGAGATAGACGAAGATCAGCATAAGCGCCAGGGCGAAGCCGAAATCGCCGACCCGGTTGACGATGAACGCCTTCTTGCCCGCCTTCGCCGCCGAGTCCTTCTCGAACCAGAAACCGATCAAGAGGTAGCTCGCCAGACCCACCGCCTCCCAGAAGACGAAGAGCAGAAGGAAGTCGCCGGCCAACACCAACATCGTCATCGAGAAGACGAAGAAGTTCAGATAGGCGAAGAAACGGGGGTAGCGCGGATCGGAGTGCATATACCCCGCGCTGTAGATATGGATCAGCGTCGAGACTCCGGTCACCACCATCAACATGAGGCCGGTCAGACGATCGGCTACCAGGTGGATCGAGGTCTCGAACGAGCCCGCCACGATCCAGGGGAAGAGATCGACCGAGAGCTCGTGACCTCGCCACACTTCGAAGAACACGCCACAGCTCGCCGCGAAGCTCAGCGCCACCGCCGTGATCGCCGGAATATGAGCGACCCCTTTGAGTCGAGCGTGGGCCGAACCGATCAGAA
>CAZFNT010000364.1:0-4714 GCA_964520315.1 uncultured Gemmatimonadota bacterium | reverse complement strand
GGTCTCCGTCGGTCGAGACCGCGATCGGATCGACGCCGGCCGACCGGAAGAGCTCTTCGAGGCCTTCGACGCGGCGCCGAGCTCCCTCGCTATAACGGGCGCGAATGCGTGGGTCCGAAGTGTCGACTGCATGGCGGCGACCGGTTTCGAGGTCTTCGACGATGACGATGCCCGCATCGGCGAGCTCGTGCTCGCGAGGGTCGGAGAGCACGATCGGCACGACGTCGTGCTTGCGGGCGAGAACCTTGAGCGATCGGCCGAAATCGGCGCCCGCGAAATCGGAAAGAACGAAAACCGCGGAGCGCCGGCGCAGGGCGAGAAGTGTGTGGTCGAGAGGGACGCTCAGGTCCGATCCACGGTGCTCGGGGCGGAAAGCGAGAACCTCACGAACCAACCGGAGAACGTGCCGGCGCCCCTTGCGCGGGGGGACGAAGAGCTCCATGCGGTCGGTGAAGATGCCGAGCCCGACCTTGTCGTTGTTGCTGATCGCGCTGAACGCGAGCAGGGCGACGATCTCGGCGCCGATCTCGCGCTTGAAACGGTCCCGGCTGGTGTACGCCCCCGACATCGAAGCGTCGAAAAGGAAATGGACGGTGAGCTCACGCTCTTCATCGAAGCGCTTGATATGGGGCGTGCCGGTGCGCGCGGTGACGTTCCAGTCGATCGCCCGCACGTCGTCGCCGGGCACGTATTCGCGCACTTCGGCGAACTCCATCCCCATCCCCTTGAACACCGAGTGGTATTGGCCCCCGAAGAGGTCGTGCACGAGCGTGCGCGTGCGGATCTCGATGCGCCGCACCGAGGCCAGCAGCTCCTCCGTGATCGGGGCGTCGCTCGGGTCGCTGGCGGCTGAGTCGGAGGAGGGTGGCGGCGGCAGGATTCGATCGCGGATCCCGCGGAAGAAGCTCACGGCACGGGCACCTCGTCGAGGACCCGCCGCACGATCGCCTCGGCGTCGATCTCTTCCGCCTCGGCCTCGTAAGTGACGATGATCCGGTGGCGCAGCACGTCGGGGGCCACCGACTTGATATCTTCGGGCGTGACGTAACCGCGGCCGCGCAGGAAGGCGAGCGCGCGGGCGGCACGGAGCAGGTAGAGGGTCGCGCGGGGCGAGGCGCCGTATTCGACGAGGCGGGCGATGTCGATTCCAAATTCGTCGGGGGAGCGAGTGGCCTGCACGAGGTCGACGATGTAGTCCTTCACCTTGTCGTCGACATACACCTCGCCGACGGTCTTGCGGGCGGAGAGGATCTGGTCGGGGCGGACAACGGGACGGATCTCGATCGGGTGATCGACGCCCATCAGCTCGAGAACGCGGCGCTCCTCCTCCTTGGAGGGATAAGTGACCTGCAGCTTGAGCATGAAGCGGTCGACCTGCGCCTCGGGCAGCGGATAGGTGCCCTCCTGCTCGATCGGATTCTGCGTCGCGAGCACCAGAAAAGGCTCGTCGAGCGTGTAGGTCGTGTCGCCGATCGTGACCTGTCGCTCCTGCATCGCCTCGAGCAGAGCGGATTGGACCTTGGCCGGGGCGCGGTTGATCTCGTCCGCGAGGATGATGTGAGAAAAGATCGGCCCCTTGCGAGGCGTGAAGGTGCCGCCGCGCGGGTCGTAGACCAGTGTGCCGATCAGGTCGGCGGGAAGCAGGTCGGGCGTGAACTGGATCCGCTGGAAACCGGCGTCGATGGCGCGGGCGAGCGTGTGGACAGTCAGAGTCTTGGCCAGCCCGGGCACCCCTTCGAGAAGGACGTGCCCGCCCGCGAGCAGCCCCACGATGAGCCGCTCGACCATATGATCCTGCCCGACAATCGCAAGGCGGATCTCGTCGAGGAGCTCGCGGGTGAACTGGCTCTCTTCTTCAATGCGGCTGTTGAGCTCGAGAATTCGTGCGTCCATGGGGTGCTGGAGCTCTCCTTGCGGTTTGCGGGAATTGGGAGGCGCGCCGCGGCCCTTCCCCGGGCGCGGGCATCCACCCGTCTACGTGCTCCGCGGAGCTTCGGTTCCCGAAGGAGGAGTCGCCCCGAAGAGACCTGGGACAGTAGGGCGTGTGGGGGGGAGGTTCAACAAGATCCCGGGAGGACCGCGCACTGGCGGGCCGGCAGCCGTCATTCGTGGCCAGGCATGCCCAGTGGCTCCGCTCCGTCGAAGCTCCCGCCCTGTGCGCGGGCGAAGCGACAGTGCTCGGCGCGCCCCACCCCGCATTCTCGCGGTGATCGCAATCGTTCTCCCGCCGGCCGTCGCCTCTTGCGGCGTGGACAAGCGCGAGGTGACTCCGACGCACGATTTCTTCCTGGCGGTCACCCGGGTGACCAGCGAGCAGTATCTCTCGATGGCGCAGTGGAACGATAAGGGTCGACGCAGTGCTTTTGCCCCACACTATCCATCCGCGATCGTCCCACAAACCCTGGACAGTGAGTCCGGGTAGAGGTGATTGCGCAGGAGGCGTTCGATGGCAGGCAATCAGCAGCGGAACTACACGGCGGCTGAGAAGTGCGACGCGCTCGGCTCGGGTCAGGAGCTGCTCGACCTCGACGACGGCGACAGCGAAATCACCTTCGACTGTGGTCGAGCTTCGCGTCTTGACGATCCCCTTCGATCCCGACACCGGCCGGCCGCGCTGCCCATGCATGCATTGACGGAAACTAAACAAGTGGTATAGTTTTTGATCATGGACGCTTCGATCGTCGGCGAGCTTCAGAGATGGGCGGATGACCTCAAGGGCGTGTTCACGCTGCCCGACCTTCGAGTCATTCTCGGCGACGGATCAGAGGGGGCTCTCTACAAGCGGTTGGCCCGCCTCGTGGAATCAGGCGAGCTCATCAAGGTGAAACGAGGTGTCTACGCGCGGCCCGGTGCTTCGCTTTCGGCCGTCAGCAGTCGGATCGAACCGAAGTCGTATATCTCCACGGGGGTCGTTCTGGCTCGATCAGCTGTCATTGGATCGATTCCGGTGCGCAGAGTGCAGGCAGTCAAAACAGGCCGCCCGCGCGTCTTTCGCTCTTCGTTGGGGATCATTGAACACTTGAGCGTCACCCCCCGGCTCTACTTCGGCTTCGAAGCGGCTGGCGGCATCCTCTGCGCCACACCCGAGAAGGCGTTTGTGGACGTGTGTTACTTCAGCTATCGCGGCAAGCGCTTCTCATTCGATCCTGCTTCGGATGTGAACACCAAAGGGCTCAGCCGCAGCACGATCGATGCGTATCTCGGCCACTACGATCAGCGCTTCGTCAGCTTCTTCGAGCGCATATGGGGCGACAAGTGGTAACGCGCGAGGAGGCCTTGATCGCCCAGATCATGGATCGATTCGCCCGGCGATTCGGGCGACGGGCGGTTCTCCGAGGCGGGATGGTGCTGCGCCTCCTGGGATCTCCCCGCTACACCAATGACCTGGACTATGTCTTCGTGCCCCATCGATCGAAGAAGGAGATCGTCGGGGAGATCGTTCAGTGTCTGCAAGAGATCGAGGGCGCCAAGACGAGTCATTCGCTGAATTCGAAATGCCTTCGCGTGGTGGTAAGCGTCGGTGGCACGACCGTTCAAGTCGAGGCCAAGGTAGCGATGGAGATTCGCGCGGAAGCCGCGTCGACGCGCTTGCTGTCCCCTCAATTCAACCTGCCCCCTCGCATGGTCAGAGTCACCGATCTCACGATCGCGCTGGCGAACAAGATGGCGGCCTGGAACGAGCGGCGGCTGATGCGGGACATCTACGACATCTGGTTCTTCCTGCAAATGGGTGTTGCTCCCGATACCGACCTCCTCGCTCAGCGACTGCGCAAGCCGAGCTACTCACGCCTGGTTAGCCACGCGGATCGCCTTCCCGGAGCGACGGTGACCGAGTTCTATGATCACCTGCGCGAACGGGTTCGTGAGTTGAGAGATGACGAGATACGCGAAGAGCTTGCCGACTACTTGGCGGACGACGAAATCACGGGCCTGGCCATGCAGTTTCGCGCCGCACTCGCCAGGCTTCGCTGAGCCCCTGAAAGGCGACCGCGACTCTCGCCCGGAATCTCCGCGGACACAGGCGGGGACGGCTCATGCCATTCTTGATATATATTCTTGACTGCATGGGAATCGGCCCCTATCGTGCCCCCATGGACGTCGAAGCCAAAGCCAAGCTGTTGCGCGTGATCGCCCATCCGACGCGGCTGCGGATCATCTCTCGTCTGGCGGCGGAGGGGGAGCCTTTGTGCGTCTCCGATCTGGAGCCTGATCTCGAGATTCCGCAACCGAACGTATCACAGCATCTGGCGGTGTTGCGGCGCTGTGGTGTGGTCGACTCTTACGTGCATGGGCGGCTGCGTTGTTACTACCTTTGCGATCCGCACGTCTCCGACCTCGTCGCGGTGCTCGACGAAGACGCGACGGCCGATCCGCCCGCGCCCACCTGCTGTCCCACCAAGAAGATGTAGCGAAGGATCTCGCGATGTCACATACAAGCCTCACGCTGCTCTCGGGAACCGCGCTCGGCTTCGCCTACGGCTACGCCGCGAGCCGCGGCCGCTTCTGATTGAACTCCGGTTTCCGGGATCTCCTGGTCAGGAGGCGATTCGGCAAGCTTCACACTCTGTGGTTGGCGGTTGCGGTTCAGATGGCGGTTCTGCCATTGCTGGCGGCAGCGGGATGGTTGTCGGTTCCGGAGATCGGATTCGATGCCGGGCGAACGTTGCTGGGGGGCCTGATCTTTGGCTTCGCCATGGCGCCGGCGGGCGGCTGC
>CAZFNT010000363.1:0-4721 GCA_964520315.1 uncultured Gemmatimonadota bacterium | reverse complement strand
ACCGAGGTGCCCGGTCGAACCGTCCTTCTCGGCCCGCTCGCGCGCTCGATCGAGGTCGACCTGCGAGCCGCTGAAAAACATGTCTTCCGCGTAGTGAGGCAGATGGCCCGAGGTGTGAAAGAGCGAAGCGTCGAAAATCTGTGGCGTGATCACTTCGTCGTAGCCGTAACGATCGTAGAGTCCCCGGATGTACTCGATGAGCAGGTTGTATACGCGAGCACCCTTCGGAAGGAAGAAGGGCGATCCCGGCGCGATCGGATGGGTCACGAACAGCCCGAGCTCCTTGCCCAGCTTGCGGTGGTCCCTCTTCTTCGCCTCTTCGATACGGTGCAAATGGGCGTCGAGATCGGCCTTCTTCTCGTAGGCGGTACCGTAGATCCGCGTGAGCATCGGGCGGCTCTCGTCGCCCCTCCAGTAAGCGCCGGAGACCGACAAGAGCTTGAAGTGCTTGATCGCGCCGGTGGAGGGCACGTGGGGACCCCGGCAGAGATCCTCGAACTCCCCCTGACGGTAGATCGAAGGGGCGCCCTCTCCGACGATCTTCTCGATGATCTCGACCTTCAGGTCTTGCCCGGCTTCGGTGAAGAACGCGATCGCCTCGTCGCGGCTCGGGAGGCGCTTTTCGATCGCCAGATTCTCCTGAACGACCCGCCGCATCTCCTTCTCGATCTTCGGAAGGTCTTCGGCCGAGATCGACTCGTCGAGGCCGATGTCGTAGTAGAAGCCGTCTTCGATCGTCGGACCGATTCCCAGGCGCGCGCCGGGGTAGAGGCGCAGCACCGCCTGAGCCATGATGTGCGCGCACGAGTGCCGGACGACCTCTTGGCCTTCGGGATCGTCGAAGGTCAGCACGCGGACCTCGGAGCCGTCGGAGAGGGGTGCGGCGAGATCTCGGGCTTCGCCCTCCACAAAAAGAGCAAGAGCGCGCTTGCGCAACTTGTTGCCCAGCCCGGCAACGAGATCGTGACCGGTCGCGCCCGTCTCGAACGATCTCTGTGATCGATCGGGAAGGAAGACCTTCAGCTCGTCGGCTTCTTCGGACATGCGGCGCTCCCTAAAACAGAGTCGCGGCGGCCCCTTACGGGGACCGCCGCGAAGTCGATGGTGGGCGATACTGGAATCGAACCGGTGACCTCTCGCATGTCAAGCGAGCACTCTAACCATCTGAGCTAATCGCCCTTTTGCGGGCGGTTCCCGCCGCGAAAGGGGGGCGATTGAAGCTGGCGAGCGCTTAGACGCTCGCAGCTTAATCGCCCCGGGCGGGGCGTCCACATTCGATGGGGAGTCTATGGGATGGGGTATGTGGCGGTCAAGGTGGGGGGCGGCGGTCCTGAGGTTTCGATAGGGCCGCAAGCTCCCGAGAGTCCCGGCGAGATCTGGCGGGGGAGTTGAGGCCGCGGGCGCTCGCCGGTGGTGGGGCTGGGCGCGGCATCCGCGCGTTGGGTGCTACGATCGCGGCCCGGCTGGAGTGCGGATTTGGGATCGGCGGCCTCCTTGCGGGCCCCCTAGGCCTGCCTCCGTCGCCACCGAGGAGAACTCGAGGGCGACGGAGACATTCTCACGCCGACTCCGCCGGCTCGATCAGAACGACTGGACCGTGCTGGTGGCGCAGGTCGACAGGTCCAAGAGCTGCACGAATCCACGACATGCGATCGGCGGCACGTTGGTGAAGTCCACGTAGCCGAAACCGTTCCCATCGAGCGTGAAAGTCTGGACCAGTGTGATCGTGCCGGGGTCGAGGCCGAGCGGCGTGCCGGTACAGGGGCCGAAAGGAACAATGAAGAGCCCCGGGAATTGCGCCCAGACGATCGCAACGGTGGCGTTGGGAGTGCCGTTGATCGCCGTGATCGTGAAAAAGTCGGGGCACTGATTGTTCTCGATCTGCAGATCGACGGCTTGGCCGGCGCTCGTGAGTATCCCCGCGCAGATCGCGGCGATCCCGATCCGTCCGAAGAACCCTGAGATTATGGACGCGTTCATGATGGTCTCCTAATCCCCTTCACGGGGAGGTGGACGGGACGGGCTGATAGCCTGTAACAGGCATCACGCCATTCAGGGGCCGATCGGGCGCTATGTCAATTCGTAATCTGAGCGGGTTCTTCATGCATTCGATTCGGGGGACTGCGCACCGACCCGCTGGGCTCCGTCCCTCGCGACCAGGCATGCCCCGCCGCTCCGCTCCTACGGAGCTCCCGCCCTGCATGCGCGCGAATCCACCGAGCTCGCCACACGCCCCTCGGTGATCGCGACGACGAGCGTCCTCGTCTGCGCCGCCGCTTCCGGGCTCAAGTTTATCGCTGAGTTTCCGAAGATCGCGATGAACCGTGCGCTCTTCCCCACCGACCGGCTTTCGCGCTCCCGTTGCCGGAGGGGGAGCCACGAAACCTGGGCTCATTCATGCTCGTTTGCAGCGTCGACGACGACGAACTGCGCTTCTTTCGGACCTCCGGAGCGGCCGCCTGGGACCGTTGCGTTACCTTGCGCGCAGCTGAACTGCTCAGCTCCGAGGACCGAGACCGAAGCGCGGCGCTCGAGCCATTGGGAAAGGCCGAGCTCGACGCACTCGTGGTTCCCGACTACTGGATCGGCACTGCGTCGTATGCGTTGGAATCGCGCAACAGAAACGTCGTCGATGCGTTTCTGACGCGCAAGCTCGAGACGGAGCATCCAGCCGTCGACGGCATTCGCGACCTCTTCGGCTACCGTTTCTTCAATGACGCGCAGGGGCAGAGCCGGCTGCACGTGACCTTCGTGCAGGAGCCGGCGGCAGTCACACTCCACGGGCGCTTAATCCAGGCGGGATTCGCACCGTCTGAGATCACCTCGCCGGCTTTGCTGTGGGAGGCGAGGCTGCGAGAGAAACTGCCGGCCTTCTCGGAGCGGGGTACCGCTCTTCTGCACCTGCTCGAACGGGAGTGCCTTCAGTACTTCTTCGATCGCGGGCGCTTTATGTTCTCGCGGAAGATCGCACTGCCCGCTGCGCACGAAGGGCAACATGGAGGGCTCGACGAGGTGGTGTACGAGGCTACCCAGTCGCTGCACCTTTACTCGCAAAAAGCGCGAGCCGAGATAGAGGCGGTCTATGTGTTGACCGAGCGCGCTGATGCCCCGGCCGCAATGGAGCGTTTGGCGGAACGATTGGGCGGTGAAGTGATCGACCTCGCCGAGCATGAGGAGCTCGCGCCGGCGTTCCGCGATGTGGCCGCGATGGACTGTCTCGATTCGGGCTTGCATCTGTTGGCGACAAGCCGAGCGGCGCGGGGCGCGGGAGTGATGCACCGCACGAAGTTGCGAGAGCGGGAGTGGCTGCCCGTGCAGCGCGCCGGAATCGCGGCGGGGTTGGTGTGCGCGGCCGTCTTGGCCGGCGTGCGCTTCGAGCTGCACCAACTCGACGAATCGCTGCGGGGCGATCCGCCCGGCGCTGGCGAGCGCGCTCGAAGGAACAAGGCGCCCGATCTGGACGCGCTCCGCGACGCCGTCGACTTGCTGACGGAGCGGGGAGAGCGTTCAAATGTGTCGGCGCTTCTTGCCGATGTGGCGGCATCGATGCCGGCCGATATGATCTTGCGCGAGCTCCGCGTCGAGGTCGGCGAGCCCGGAGCCGTGTCGATCCTCGGATCGGTGGATGCGCCGCACACCGACAGCCTGCAGTCGACTCTCGACCGATTGCTGGCCGGTTTGCATACGACGATTCCCGGGAGCGCGGGAATCGGTGTACGCGATATTCGAGTCTCCCGTGCCGGCGATGGAGAGCCGGCGGACGCGGCGAGCCGGCGCGGCTTCGATGTCGAGCTGGAGTTCGGCATCAGATGAACAATCCGATCACCAGACGCTGGGCGGGCGTAGCGATACTCTGGTTCTTGGTCGCCCTCTTCCTGGTGCTCGATCTCAGCGCCATCGGGCGAATCGCCCGAACCAGGCGGGCACACGAGGAGCGCAAATGGCACTTGCGCTTCGTCGACGAGCATGCCGGCAACATGACGCGCGCGATCGATCGAAGCCGGGCATTCAGCTTCGATTCCCCGTCGTTCGCGCTGGCGAAGTTGACGATCGAAGATACGATTCAGCAAGTGGCGCGATCGGCTGGTGTTCGCGATCTTCTCGCGGAGTATCGCTTGCGCTCAGTGGAGCAGAGCCTTATTGATCTCTCGCTCACATTCTCCGCGCCGGTGGCCGAGGGTATCCGGTTCGTCGACAGCGTTGAGCACGATTGCCCACACCTGCGGGTGGAGTCGGTATCGGCATCGCGTGCGGGCGAATCGAGGGTGCTCGAATACGAGCTGGAGATCGGTTGCGAGGTGAGGATCAGGGAGGGAGCGACCGGTGGATAGGCCCAAGCAATTGCTGATCGGGCTCTTCCTGATCGCCGCGGCGGGACTGGCGGTGTTCGGCGGCCTCTCTTATGTCGATGTGGCGAACGTTCGTTCGGCGTCGGTGGCGCCCGCGGAGCTCCGATCGTTGACGGAGAGACTCGATCGGGCGCTTGCGATGACGAGCGACTCCCCTCTGCCCCTGGCGGATAGCGATGTCGCGCTGATCGCCCGAGCCTTCGACCTCGCGGCGGATGTCCAGCCGCTCACCGCGCCCCAGACAGGAGGCGGAGTTCCGAAGAGAGTGCGGCGCCGCTCCCGAACCAGCGCGCTGCCGAGTCTCGCCGGGATCATCTGGGCCGAAGGACCCGATTCGACGCGACGGAGTCGTGCCCTGATCGGAGGGATCGG
>CAZFNT010000362.1:0-4728 GCA_964520315.1 uncultured Gemmatimonadota bacterium | reverse complement strand
CCGTGCCGACATGGGGGCTTATGGCGGCCAGAGCAACTGGCAACGGCTGTCGGCGGTGACCATCGAGATCTCGAACTACGATTCGACTATCGTGCAGGGTGATACACTCGATTGGAGCTTCACCGTGGCCAACAATCGCCCCGCGGCGCACTCGGCGTCGGGGTGGATCGATGCATTCAAGCCAGATGCAAGCCCCTACGAAGGGAATCCGATCGCGCGAGATTCCTTGCTGATCGCGGGGCTCAGTAGTGTCGAATACACGAGGTCCAGGCGCGTACCGATCAAGGCGCCCCCCGGCAGCCCCTACCGAATATGTGTTCGAGCGGGGGAGCACCCGAGCGAGATCTGGACCGAAAGCTGTGTTGAGTTCGAGGTCCTTTCTATTGCTGCACCTCGACCTGAAAAGCGTCGCGGGCGACCCGCATATCGTGGCTCCGAGCGGCCACGGTGACCGTGTAGGTCCCCGGGATCGAGCTGAGCGGTGCGTCGTGCTCGAAGACGAATTGTTGATGGTCTCCCGCCCTGATTGTGATCGGATCGCCTGAGTAGGCGAGCGTACGACGATAGAGGGGGCCGGCGTCTTCGATGACCACTTGATCGAAGATCCGGTCTTCGTCGCTACCGTTGACCGCGACCACCGTCAGCGACCCGCTCCGGCCCCGGCGAATCCGCGCGGGTGGATCGACGATGCGGAACCCGATCGCTCCGGCTCCGGGGCGTGGCCCGCCGGGCATGATCACCCATTTCGGATTATCGTCGAGCCCATCGGCGCCCAACACTTCGTCTTCGATGAACCCCCACGCCTCGGTGCCGCCGGGCTCGTCGATCACCATCGAGGCCGCGACACCGGCCATCAACGCATAGCTGTGATCGACGTACCCAAGATCTTGCTCGAAGAACTGCTGCGCGTCGAAAACGAGTTGGTAACCGGATCGCACATCGGCCCAGGGGTGTTGGCGATTCAGCCCGAAATAGTTGTGGTCCGATTCCCGGACGATCGGTATTCGGTAAGCGGCGACCAGGTACGGATCGTAGTAATTGTCGGTGAGCTGGCCGATCAGATTCTTGCCCAGCCAGGAGGCCAGTGGAGCGGCGGGGAAGCCAAGGTCGCGCGCGCGACCGAGAGAAAAGAGCAACATGCTCGCCTGCCATGGCTCGTGCGCGTACTCCACACGCTCAGGGCTCATGCAGCAGTCCCACGAATCCGCCTTGTATGTCGTTCCGAGCTCCCAGTATTGAAGCGGCGGTGCTCCTCGCTCACCCGAGTAGCCCCCGTCCCAGCGTTCGTGCCCAACCGACCGCCCCCAGGTCCAGTTGGGGTGCTCCTCGAACCCGGTGCCGACCACCTCTCGCTCCCCCTCCCAGACGGCCAGAGCATCATCGATCAGCCGCGAGAAGTACGAACGTTCCGGGCTCCAATCCGGGGCGAGAAGCGCGGCGCGGATCCGGGTCCTGAAGACCCATGCCTGACCGCGTACTTGCGTCGCGCCGAAGCCCCCCTCGGCGCCAGTCGGTCCCCGTCCCCAGAACTCATTCTTTGCGCCTCCGTCGCCGTCCGCCGCTCCCCATGCGGCCCAGAAGAGCAGCTCTTCCAGATACCAGAAGTCGCCGCTCAGCAGGTACTGGAGCGACACCGGGTCGGGTTGATGGGCCTTGTCGGGCTCCCAACCGCCGTCGCTCAGCGAGCCGACTGGAGAGACTCGATCCTCGGATCGAGTGGCGTCCCAGTCGAGGCGATCGCTCCAGAAGGTCGGCCGATCGCTGATCGAGACCACCCGCCCGAGTCCATCGACGTTCTTGTAGCGGTCGAAGGACTTCGATGCGTCTCCCTCTCGAAAGTGAATCGGCCAGGCGGCGGAAAGATCGGCGTTTCCGAACGCCTTCTCCTGCATGCGAGGGTCGCCCGTGTAGAGCCAACGCACGCTCCATGTCGGGTAGGGGCCGATCTCGGGACGCCCCCCGGCGGTGTGCATCGCTCGAGTCCAGTTGCCCGAGTCGTAGAGATCTCGTCCTTTCTCGAGCCAGGAGTCGTACGCTGAGCGGATCGCCTCGCCCGAGACCGCTCGCGCCGCGTCGTAGTTCGGAATCAGACCGGTGGTCACCAAATACTCGATGTTGTGATCGATCGAGATAGCCGACGGGGCTCCCCCGTGCCAGAACGAGCGGGTCCACCTCGTGCGGCCGTGATGGGTGAAGGTGGAGTGGGAGTAGACCAATTCGGGGTCGTTGTGCCCGAGAAAGAGCTGGAGGCTGTAGCGCTCGTCCTGCAGGGCCTCTGTGTTAGCGATCTCGCCTATGAAGCGAACCTGCACCTTGTCGATCGCGGGCCAGAAGGTCAGGTGGAAGATCGGCCTGAACGACCGGTGCTCGTCGAAACCGACATCGAAGCGGCGCGCGGCGGAGTGGTCGGCGAGGATCACCGTGGTGGCGATCGGTCCCCGGGTCCAGTAGGTGAATGCTCCCTCTTCGATCATCGCTCGGGCCGACGCGCTACGAGACCCGTCGTCCACCAGACGCATTGTCGCCTCGATGTCGAAGTCGTTCGAGAGCATCTCTTCCTCGACGAGATAGCCCTCGTTGTTCCCCGTGGGCTGGTCCCCGAATCCCACGGCGACCGTGAACCTCGCGGGGAGAAGCGGGATCATGACGCTGAGGATCGCGTGCTTGACGCTGCCGTCGTCCCATCGGGTCTTGACGTCGGCCTGGGTGGGGAGCGGAGTGCCCGAAACCCGGGCTTGCGGGTAGTTCGGAATCTCGCCTCTGCGAAAGGGGCGCCCGATCCTGATGGGACAGTCCCGGGCCGGCGCATCACTCTCGTTGGTGATCCACAGCTTATTCGCTACCGTGGGGCTCGCGGAATGGTCGAGGCTCAGGGCGGCGGGTCGGAGAGCGGCGATCAAGAGCAGGGTCGATACCGCCCATGTTCCCAAACGAAATCGTTTCACAATTAGACTTTCGTCACGATGCCGGCACCATCGATCCCCGGTTGGGCGGCCTCATGAAACGGATTGTTTATCACGGACGCCCGTGCGGCGCAACGAGGGATTCGTGAATTGTGTCCCGGCGCCGATTTCGATCGGCATGCCGCTCTACAATGGGGAGCGCTTCCTCGCCTCGGCGCTCGCCTCGTTGCTCGCGCAGACTTTCGGGGAGTTCGAGCTGATCATCTCGGACAACGGATCGACCGATGCGAGCCGGGAGATCTGTGCGGACCACGCAAGTCGCGATTCGAGAATCCGTTACGTGCGCCACGAGATGAATCGGGGCGCCGCCTGGAATTTCAACTTCGTGCTTGCGCAGGCGGGCGGCGAGCTTTTCAAGTGGGCGGCCTGTGACGATGTTCTCGCTCCCCGTTTTCTAGAGGTGTGTCGAGGGGCTCTGAGGGAGCAAGGGCCGGGGGTTGTCCTCGCTTATCCCAAGACCGCCCTCATCGACTCGCGGGGTTCGGTGATCGAGGCGTACGACGATCGCATGGAGATCGCTTTCGATTCCGCGGCGGAACGGATCGCTCATCTCGTGCGGAATCTGCGGCGCTGCAATGTGGTCTTCGGTCTGATTCGCCGCCAGGTGCTCGTTCGGACCGGAGGGATCCGTCCCCTTAGTCAATCGGACCATCTGCTGCTCGCGGAGCTCGTGTTGCGCGGGCGCTTCCACGAGGTGCCGGAGGTGCTCTTCTACCGCCGCATGCATCCCGAAGCGTCGACGGAGGCCTTTCGCGGGCTGGTCGGGCGGGCACGTTGGTTCGATCCGAGGGCGAGATCGATCGGCACTTGGTTTCCGGTCACCCGGCTGGCGCTGGAGCACCTGAGGCTGATTGCGGCGGCGCCTCTGCCGATGGTTCAGAAGGGGCGAGCGCTGCGTGCCTTTCTGGGTGCCCACGCTTTCATGCGATACGATTGCCGGCGCGCGCAAATCGTGCGGGGGGTCTATCGCGCCATCGACGCCGGCCGGCGGGCGCTTCGACGCTGATACTTCCGGCCAAGGCGTGTGAAGCGAACACGACGGACCCGCGAACGATATGTCGGACATCGACCCGAGATGCGAAGAACCCCTGCGCCGATTCGGCACCTGCCGCGCGTGGAACTGCGGCTGCGCGTGGGGCGGGCTCGCCGCGGCGGCGCCGATCGCGCTGGCCGATGCGTTTCGGCCCGGTTTCGTCCCTTGGAACGAGGCGGAAGGCTGGCTCGCGGCGGGTCTCGTGATCGCCGCGGCCGCGCTGGTGGGTGGGGCGGTCGGCACCCTGGCGCGATGGGGCTTGCCGGGCGTTCCCTTCGCGCTCCCTCCGCGCTGGGTCTGGCTCGCTCTCGCGCTCACCCCGGTTGCCGGACGCCCCTTCGCGCCCGATCTCGCTCCGGGAGCTCTCGAAACCCCTTGGCGGGTGATCGTTTTGGGGCTGGACGGAGCTACATGGGATGTCATCGACCGTCTGCGGGAGGGCGGCGAGCTGCCCAACTTCGACCGATTGGCTCGGGAGGGAGCGGTGGGAATCCTGCGCTCGGAAGAGCCGACGCTCTCGCCCCGCGTATGGACGACGATCGCGACGGGCGTCGATCCCGAGGTGCATGGCGCGCAGGACTTCTACTCCCAGCAGGCCTCCATTCGAGTCCCCCGGATCTGGGATGTGGTCGAGAGCGCCGGCGGCAGAATCGGTCTCTGGGGCTGGCTGCTCACCTGGCCGCCCGGCGAGCCGAACGGTTTCCTGGTGCCCGGATGGCTCGCCAAATCACC